>JAYSYV010001255.1:0-3519 GCA_043727245.1 Chloroflexota bacterium
AGACCAAGCTACCAGCTATATTGTGGGATCGATATTGCTGCTAAAACTTTTACTGCGTCAAAGTGCCTGCCTGATGAAGACCCAACCAAAGCGATTAACTTCAAACAAACTCCAGAGGATTTCAACCAGTTACAAAAGTATCTGCTTTCAAGCGGTATAGCCGCTTCGCAGATCCTGGTTGTTATGGAAGCTACCGGTACTTACTGGATTGAATTGGCCAGTTCTTTGGCTAACGGCGGTTTCGCGGTTAGTGTTATTAATCCTTCCACAATGCGGGATTTTGCTAAGTCTCTGCTGCTTAAACCAAAGAACGATCTACTCGATGCCCAAACCCTAGCCCGTTTAGCCATTTCACACAAGCCAGCTCGTTGGACTCCCCCTCCAGCCATCTACCGCGAACTGTTCCAACGCTTAAGTCAAAGAACTGATCTGATGGAAGTGCGCCAGCAGTTACGCAACCAGCTTCATGCTTTGTCGGTGTTTGAGGCTGTACCCTCAGTAGTAGCCCGTTTAGAACTGCTGATTGAAACCTTGAGCCAGCAGTTAAAGGAGCTGGATGCAGAGATCAAAGACACGATCAAAACCGAAGAAAAATGGGCTGAGTCGGTAGTTCTTTTAGAGACAATTACCGGCATCGGTTGGTTAACGGCCTGCTGGTTGGTAACTCTTACCCTAAATTTCACGACCTGCCATAAGGCCGAGTCGTTGGTACACTATGCTGGGCTAGCACCCTTTGAACGCAAGAGCGGCAGCAGTGTACGCAGCCGCCCGATGATTGGACATGGTGGACACGGCCCCCTTAGAGCCATTCTTTACATGGCAGCGGCCAGTGCCATCCGCTTTAATCCACTTATTCGCGACCAGTATGAGCACCTGCATGACAAAAAAGGTAAGCCGTATAAAGTGGCGAGATGTGCGGCGGCTCGGAAGTTAATTCAGTTGGCTTTCGCTGTAGTTACCAGCGGCAAGGCCTTCGATGCTGAATATGGCCGGGCAAATAAAGCTAAGCGAACACAGCCACTTAGCACTTAGAAAGGTTGTCTAAACTCCCATAAGAATAATTTTCTACGCCAAGCGAGCTCAACAGCCGGTTGGTTTAGTTTGGAATTGCCCTTATTAGCTGTTGAGCGCAGTGCTGGCGAATTCGTTGCTAAGCCAACGAATTGTAAAATACTCTTAAATCGGGTCTTGACACTTAATACCATATCTACTATTGTCCAACGCGAACCTGTTTTAATCAAGCAAATACAACGTAAATGTTTAATTAAAATAAGCCATTGAGATGGTCTAAATTTTCTAATCGACTATTTCAGTCCTTTTATTGCTCTGATCCCAACTAAAGATTAACCAGAGTGTCGTATGGTGGTACAACTCAAGAAATTGCCGTTCCCGCTATTTTTCAAGCCGGGGCCGCTCATTCCAGTCAAGATAATATTTTGGAGCCAAATATTGCCTAATAAAACTAAACTAGGCTGGCCGTTAAAGTCGATCATAACAGCTGTTGACGTGTTACAGGGACCGCCGCTTATAGTTACTCCCGTCCTCAGGGTAAATTGGATTGGGCCGGATAGTGTAATCATGGGAACATTTAAAAGAATGGTATCATTAGCCTGTGCCTGTAGAATAGCTTTTGAAAGACTAAAATTGTGCGTACCACTGCCATCATCAGTAGCAGAGGTTACGGTCAGGGTCGTTCCGGGCGAAGGCGGCAGCACCACCAGCGTTATTGAGTTAGCCGGATAGGTGGCCTGGAATCCCCCCAAACCTACCGCCTGATCGGGCTGGCGCACTATAGCATTCAAATTAGCCGCGCTATAGCGGTAAACTGTGGCTTGGTTAGCGGCCCGGAAGTGATTCAGGTCTAACGAACTGGTCAGATCGTTGTCGGTCTTGTTGATGATTACAAGGGTCAAGGCCTGGTCGGAAGTACGCTGGGCGGCATAAATCGCCAGACTACCCTGGTCGCTGCTGGTGGCGTGGACCCAGGTGTCGCCGTAAGCGCTGCCCTGTCCATCGTAATTGCGGTAAAGACGGAAAGCGAAAGCGCCCGGCTGGTTGCCGGTCGGCGGGTCCCACAGGGTCGCCAGGTCTACCCGTTCCCGGCCAAAGATACCCAGCACATCGGCCTGGGCCAGCGCCCCATTGATCGATTCCATGCCGCCAAAATTGTACTCGGTAATAGCTAGTTTAGTGCCAGGATAGTTCGTGTCTATCCAGTTATGGAAGACCGGCAAAATATGAATCGGCCCGAAACCAGCCTCTTGAATCCAGCTTTCGTCCTGGTAAGTAGGATCCCAGAGCGAACGGGTCGAGCGCAAGCGGCGTTTCTGGGTAGCGGCATCTCCGGCCGGGGCCAGGGTTACACCATCCTGGGCCGGGTAATAATGCTGGTCGAAATAATCTAAAATCCGCACCCCATATTGCTGTTCGTAAGCCCGCATTTGCTGTAAATACCACTCCGAAAACCCGATATTACCATGGCTGGCTTTGTCGCCTTGAACAAGTGAGTCGGCGTAGACCGCAAAGCCAAAATTCGATGGCCCCAAGGTAAGGGCGCTGCTATCGGCTTCCTTGACAGAGGCCCCGTACTGGTAAGTCCGGTCCCGCAGTTCGTTGTAAGTGAGTTGGGCCGGGTGAACGTCGCGGTGAGTTTCGTACCAACCGCTTGGTTCGTTATCCAGTTGGTAAATTTTAACTCCACCATTAGCGGCCGTGCCATAGCGGCCTATTAGATTGTTGATCCAGGCTTTTATAAAATCCGGCCCGACCGCGAAGCTGGTGTCCAGCGGATTATTGTCTGTTATTTTCTGGCCGTTCAACAGCGTCCCATTACCGCAGTCCGGGGCATATGGGTCGGTGGCAGTTTGCTGGCCGTACTTAGTGACACTGAACCCGCATAAATGAATGGTGCGGCTTTTCGAAACGTAGCCGATCATTGGCACAGTGATAATGCTTTTAATGTTATTGGCCTGGTCGCGGTTAATCATATCGTCCGACTCAGAAGATTCGCCCTGGGCCGGGTTATTGGCGGTATTGGGGTTGCCTTCGAAATAATAATCCAGACCGGAGTTAAAGGAGTTGATCTGCCAGTTGTAGCGTGAAGTGGCGTTACCGCCCCAGCGTTCGACCGACAGGCGTAGAGTCTGCACATGGTTAAGAAACTCAGCCTCAGTGATGCCGTAGCTATTCAGGCCGTAAATATCTGGGCTTATGGGGTAACGCTGGTTCTGGACATCCACGCTGAGAGTGGGGCCGGTTGCCGCGGCCTGGATGCTATATTCCGGCGCGGACCGGGCTACCTCGCCCGTTACCCTCAAACCCAGCGTGAGTAAGAGGATTAATGCCAGAGCCAAACATAAACGGAGAGTTATCATAACCTGCTCCCTATAAAGAAATGAGTACCGAAGCCAAAAATAGCTTTGCTTATAACGTCCCCTAAAGTCAAGACAGGAAATTGTCGAATTTAAGGTGGAACGCTGGCAGATAAATTATCAACGTTGCGGCTGGTCTAAAGGCAAC
>JAYSYV010001256.1:0-1027 GCA_043727245.1 Chloroflexota bacterium
ATAACTTCGATCCGGTCACACGCCGTTTTATGATTACAAAGTTACCGGCCTACAACGAGGTTCACCAGCAACTTATGGCCCAGCAAGCCCGCTTCCGCTTGATAGAACGCCTTACAAAACAGGGTTTGAAACTGGCAGGGTGGTTGAACGAACGGCAACTCCACAGCCAGGCCCGGCGAAAGCTTCGGCCAGGAACAATGGCCTGGGGCAGAATTGGAGGAATAGCCGATGCCCAGGCGTCCATTTTGAACCCGGTTACTGGCGAGATAACCAATCAAAATATAGAGGTTGATGGCGCTTATTACGGCAAGGGGCTTCGTGAAAAAATAGCCGGGATTGCCCGGGCTGGCATCAAGACAACATGGGTCACCACGCCGGGACGGACAGCAAAGATTAACCGCGAGATAACCGAAGCTGGGGCCAGTGGCTTAATCGACGTAATGGTAATAGGTTAAGGACAAAAGAACAATGACAATCGGAAATCCCCAACTCAGCCAAAAGCTAAAAATTCTAACTTTGCTGGCCCAGCACAAATATCTGTCCTCGAAACAAATCTGGGACATGACCGGTGACGCTCTCGAAGGCAAAGCGTATAACCAGACGCAGGTTGAGTTGAACAGACTAAAAAAGGCCGGGCTAATCCGAACAGAACTAATTAAAGGTGATAAGGGCAGCCCCAGTTTTAACCTCTGGGTGCTGGCAAAGCCGGGAGCGAGACTTATAAATTTCGATGACTACGGCAAGCACTTCGAGCGGTCTATAAGCCGCTATCAAGCTGAAGTCCATAAACTCGAAATTGACCTGGAAGAACAAATAGGTCTGGCCCAGGGCGGTTGGAAACTTGTCAAAAGTTTTAAACATAGTCCGACGCACCCGCTACCTGAAACTACCGAACAATATAGTTGGTTATGTCAAGTTCTGACCTGGCAAGAATATCAGCGGACCGGACAGTTACCGCCGAAAAAAGATGGGCCGCATACCCTGATGGTGCCACTACAAACTAACAACCATCTGGCTTATCTGTCTA
>JAYSYV010001257.1:0-1027 GCA_043727245.1 Chloroflexota bacterium
TGGTCCAGAATCCGGCGGCTTTCGAGGGCCAAATTTTTCAGCTTGCCGCCGGTTCGACCCTGAATTACACTCCGCTGCGGCCACGAGTGCCGGTGATGATTGGAACCTGGGGTAAGCTTACCGCCCGCATGGCTGGAGAGATTGCCGACGAAATAAAAATCGGCGGCTCGTCCAACCCGGCCATGGCGACACTTTTACAGACTGAAATTTCAGCCGGAGAAGCCAAATCCGGGCGGCAACCCGGTTCGGTAGGCATCTGTCTGGGAGCCGTGACGGTCGTATCCGAGGACCGGGAGGCAGCCAGGGCGCTGGTCCGCCGGGAAGCGGCCCTCTACTTGCCGGTCGTGGCCGAGCTTGACCCGACTTTGCAAGACCCCGAATGGCTCCAACGCATCAAGGAAGCGGCAGCTCGCTCGGACTATGACTATATCAGCCGCCAGATTTCGGATGAGTTGCTGGACAAGTTCGCCTTTGCCGGAAATCCAAAGGACATTATTCGGCAGGTAGAAAAAATTATTGAGGTTGGGGCCAGCCGGGTCGAGTTCGGCACACCCCACGGCCTTACTTCAGCCGAGGGTATCCGGCTGCTGGGCGAACAGGTGCTGCCTTACTTCAAAAGGTAAATTTCACCTTTTGTCGGGGGATTTGGTTTTGAAAGATAATTTGAAAGAGCCGCGTGGAATAGCTGGATAAAACTGAGGTGGTTTGATGCGTCAATTGCTCGAAAATCGCCATATAATTCTCTGTGAAGGAGCGAACTCCAGGTAATCAGCAATTTCAACTGATTATTTTAATTCCCAGCCATATAAAAGTAGGTTCCCAGGCTTTTACTTTAACCCCTGGGAACCTACTTTTATTTACTTTGAACTTAACTGAAGCAGCTTAGACGGCCATTTCCTCCATCTGAGGCCGGTCGAAGAAGCGCCCGGCTTCAAGCGCCAGGATAAACTCCGTGGCAAAGCCTTGCAGGTCACTGGATGCGCCTTCAACCAGGCCCAGGCTTCGATTGGCAGCAGACTTCTTGTTC
>JAYSYV010001258.1:0-1027 GCA_043727245.1 Chloroflexota bacterium
TGCAATATCCAACCTGGCTGGACGGCGGCAAAACTGTCGGCTTTACTACGGTGGGACATAGCGGCCTGGTAATTACGGTTAATTCCAGCACCGGCAAAGACCTCAAAGTCTGGGATACTCAGTACGAAGGCGGCTTTGGTACGACCGATAGTATTGGTAAAGGTACTCTTTTAGCCTACCAGGCTTTTCCGCCCAGCGGCTTCACAACCGTCCGCCTGATTAATATCAACGGCACGCCCGACCTGGAAAAATTCGGAGGCACTAATATTGGTGGTCCCCAGCAAAAAGTGATGGCTTTGTATCCGGCACTGACTGACATTGGCGGGGCGACCCTGGCTTACTTTAAAGTGAGCGGCTCGGAGGGGACAGGGGTAGACCTTAAAAGCCTGAACGGTAGCCTGGTGGTCGCCAAAATTACCAGCGGCTCGGTCCAGGAGAAAGAGTTGCTCAAGGGTAATATTCAAACTATCGTCTGGAGTAAATAACTAAGAGCGGCTTTTCAATCCTTCAAAAACGATAAAAACAGGGTGTTTAATCTTAAACACTCTGTTTTTATTTCTTTAGACAGGTTTCTAACTTTTATTTCTTTGTTTATTTGGCTGTTGCAGTACATTTCGAGGTAAGATTTTCTAGCCTGGGAATTATTTGTGTGCAACCGGCTGCTTCACTATCTCTTGCATACCGTCCCACTCCTGCCAGATGTCGCTTAAGGCATGTAGGCCCAGTTCTTTGTGACCTTTAGCCATCAGTCTGAAGTAAATCGCATAGCGGACATGCGGGGAAAAGTTTGGTGCAACAGTGTGGCCTATCTGGTAGTGGCAGAGTATTGCATCGCCAGCTTTAGCCTTGACTTGCATCGGCGCGGCTAGTTCGACCGGCGGCATGCCCTCCAAAAGCTTTTCGGGACCGTACTCACGAAAGTAAGCCTCATACTGGCGGTGGCTGCCCGGCCAGACCTTAAGATTACCCATATCGTCATGGGGTGTATCGCTCAGGAAGATACCCAGCAAAGCGGTAAAACTCAATA
>JAYSYV010001259.1:0-3509 GCA_043727245.1 Chloroflexota bacterium
ACCCTTTCACAATGGTGACCAGCCCGGTCGCGCCAATCTGCGATGGTGCGTTCATCCAGTCCGAAAGCCGCTACGATGGCCTGGACCGGACAGCCCCAGGCAAGAAGGGTGACTACCACAAGGATTAGACCCTGGCCTTTACGCAACCCTTCGAACATGGTGCCGGTGCGTTCGCTAAAGGTTTTACCACACCCTTTACAACGATACCGCTGGCGCACTCGGTCATGAATGGTGATGTTACCTTGCTTTATTTGTCCTCTTTTGGGACAATGCTGGTAAGAGCAGAATTGCTCCCCAGCGTTCATCGGTATTGGTTCTTTTGTCATAATAACCAAATTTTGCCAGATGAACGCTTTTATTTCAACTCTTCCTGTTTTTCACCATTTAATGGGGTGCTACCAAAACCATTCGCCCCCGATTCATTGCCATAGTAATGAGTTCGCTATCGCTGCATTCATTTCAAGGCCAGGTTTGAAGCCGAGGCGTAGAGTTAATTGTTGGTAAAGACCGCAAATAATAACGTAACTAATCAGGCAAGAATCGCCAAAATCGGTTATCATGGGGTTACAAGCCCTTTGGCTGGTGATTTTCTCATGACCTATGATGACGCTATAGAAGTTAGAAAAGTGGCCCAAAGTTTTGGCTTTGATACCAAAACTGTAGCAATGAAAATAACCATCATAATAAAATGACTGAGCTTTTAATTGGCCGCAACCTTGATTGGTAAGAATAAATTATCAGAATTAACACACTACCTATTTCTGGAATAGGGATTATGGAGAAGGACCATGAGCAGCAGCGAGGCTGAAAATAAGCGAGAAAAGATTGCCGTAATTGGGTCGGGTACGATGGGAGCAGGCATAGCCCAGGTCTGTCTGCTGGCGGGCTACCGGGTGACGCTGCAAGACTTGAAAGAAGAACTGGTCCAGGCGGCCCAGGCTCAAATAGGCCGGTTTATCCGGCGCATGGCTGAAAAAGGCCAGCTTGACGCGCCAGAGGCCGAGGCAGCGGTCAGCCGTCTGAGTGTCACGACCGACCTTGAGGAAACGGCCCAGGAAACGAGTTGGGTTATCGAGGCTATTTTCGAGAATATGGAAGCCAAGCGCGACCTGTTTAGCCGCCTGAACCGGCTTTGCCCGGCGGAAACAAACTTTGCTTCCAATACCAGCGGCCTTTCGATTAGCGAAATCGGGGCCGCCGGAGGCAGACCCCACCAGACGGTCGGGCTGCACTTCTTTAACCCGGTTCCGCTAATGAAGCTGGTCGAGGTGGTCCGGGGCAGCGATACCACCCCGGAAGTCGAGCAGGCTGCAATTGCCCTGGGCCAAAAGCTGGGTAAAACGGTGGTGGTTTGCAGCGATTCGCCCAATTTTATCGTCAACCGGATTAACCGCCCGGTCGGCATCGAAGCCCAACAAATGTTGCAGGATGGCTTGCCTGCCCAGGCGATTGACCGGGCGCTGGTGCTGGGGGCCGGGTTCAAGATGGGGCCGCTGATGACCAGCGACCTGAGCGGAGTCCATATCGGCCTGACCGTTACCGAGAATATTTTTAAGGAAACCGGCGACCCCCGTTTTCGGCCTGTGCCTTACGTGCGAAAGTTGGTCCGAGCCGGACACACCGGCAAAAAAGCCGGTAAGGGATTTTATTTATATCCGCCAGACTCCGATGCTCCGGTCCCGCGCCAGCCCGATATTGAACTGCCCCAGGCAACAGTCCCGGCGAAAATCGCGATACTGGGAGAAAGCCCGGAAGCGGCCCGGTTCAAAGAACGGCTGGCTCAGGCCGGATGCCAGGTAGAAGATAGCCACGAACAGGCCGAACTGATGCTAATCACGGCCAGGCGGAGCCAGGATTACGGGGAGTTTTTCAAAGAGCTAAAGAGCCAGGAGAAACAAGGAGTAGTCTATGCCCTCTTGGACCCGCTGGCTTCGGTCACGGAGGCCGGTTTCGAGAGCGGACAGCCTCAGAATGTTGTCGGGCTGCAAGCGCCGCTGCCGTTCATGAACGATAAATTCTATGAGATAAGCCTGGGCCTGGAAACCGCGCCCGAAGCCGCCGGGATGGTCGCGGCATTGCTGGAAAAAACCGGCTGCAAGTATGTGGTAATGCCGGAAATCCCGGCTGGCATCGTATTGCGGGTAATTTGTGCTATGATTAATGAGGCGGCTTTCTCCTTGCAGGAAGGTTTAGCCTCGGTGGAAGATATTGACGTAGCCATGCACCTGGGTATGAACTATGGGCTGGGGCCGTTTCAATACGCCGACCGGTTGGGCGTGGATAAAGTCCTGACGGTGCTGGATTATTTGTACCGCGAAACCGGCGACCCACGTTACCGGGCAGCGGTCCTGTTGCGCCAGATGGTCCGAGCCGGAAAGCTGGGCCGGTCTGCCAGGAGCGGCTTTTACAAGTATAGCACTCAGGTATAGCACTCAGGAAGGAACCACCTTCAGGTGAAGGTCAACCGACTCCAAAAATCTTTGTTTCTGATTGTGCTGGCGTTGGCCGGATTAGTTTTAGCCGCTTGCGGTCAGCCTGAAACAGTTACCCCGGCTGGAAGCAGCGCCGGATTGGTTGGACCGTCCGGCCAGATTACTCCGGCCAATACAATCGCGCCGGGCGCAACCGCTACCCCCAACGATGCCCCACGCCCGGCCAACGAACGTGTCATCATCGGGGCTGTCGCACCGGACTTCAGCCTGACCACCCAGGACAACCAGACGGTCAAACTCAGCCAGTTCCGGGGCAAGCCGGTCCTGATAAATTTTTGGGCGACATGGTGCGAACCCTGCCGGGTCGAACTGCCGTTGCTAGTCCAAACTTACCAGGCTAATCAAGACCGGCTGGTGATTTTGGGAGTCAATATGAAAGAAGATGCCGGGACGGTCGCGGCCAAAGTTAAAGAGGTCGGAATTAAATACCCGGTAGTGCTGGATAACAATAGCGATGTAACCAACCGCTATCAGGTACGCGGCTATCCGACCAGTCTTTTTGTGGATAAAAACGGGGTAATCCAGCGCATTACGGTCGGGCAATTGACCGAAGATAGCCTTAAAGCCTCGCTAGAGAGAGTTTATAGTATCAAGTAATAAAGCCCAGCCGGTAGAGTTGAACCTCACCAAAAGTAGCGACCAGTTCAAAGCCGGACGCTTTTTTTGTGTCATATAGTTCTGCAAAAGAGTCGGGGTAATGGTCGGGCATCAGCACCAGATAGCGGGCCTGGTACTGGCGGGCGATTTGCAGATTGACCGCTAAGAGGTCACTGGCGGTCGCCACGGAAGGCCGGTGCGTGATGTACCAGTAGGCCGGACCCAGCGGCAACATAACTACAACATCCGGCTTTTCATGATTGTCCAGCCAGACTTCGACCGGCTTTAGCTCCTCATAATCTTTATCCCAATTGCCCAACATCGAGAAAATCAGGCCGACCGACAAACCAAAAAAAGCCGCCGCGATTAAAAAGCCGTAAAAGCGCTGGCGAGTGGCGGTGGCCTGGGGTCGGGAGAACC
>JAYSYV010001260.1:0-1024 GCA_043727245.1 Chloroflexota bacterium
CAATATTGGTGTCAGATACCAGGGGAAAAAGTAGGTGTAAAGAAAAAAGGCAGTATAAAGTAATATACGCAACAAGCTTGGGACTAACTCTGCCTTATCGCGTACAATCCAAAGTTCTCTAAGTAACAGTAAAACAAATATCAGCCGTAAAATATTACGGGTTAGTAAGTTGGAAAGGTTACTGGCAAGCTTTGCATCGTTGGTCAGCAGCTTCAATACATTCTTGGTGCCTCTAAAAATAATCTCAGCATAACTATTCATATACAGTTGCTCACTCCCGGCGATAAGGAAAAGCAAGTTATTTAGGGAAGATTTATCATCTTCCGGCGCAGACGGCGCGGCCTGGTTATCTTTTTGCGCGGCGGAAGGGGTAGCCAGGGCGGTCACAGGCGCGGTTGTTGACCAGGCCACGGAGGGCGCAGTAGCAGTTGTATTAGCAGTAATTGGTATTGCAGGTGTAGTACTGCCCGGCCCAACAAAAAATGGCAGGTAAAATACTCCGACCACTAGTAATACAATGGCACCATTTAGTACCAGTAACCTCAGCCGTTTCGGCCAATCACCTGCTTGCCGGACCGAAAGTATAATGTAAGTTGGCAGAAGAGTAATAACGATTACTTTACTCAAAGGTGCCAGGGTGGTCGCGGCTAACCCGGTCAGCCTGGCACCGTTAAGAAAAAACCACAGGCCAGCCAGAATTAAAAAGGTTAAAAAGAAATCGTTATGTGCATTGCCTACTTCGGTCACTAGAAGCGGATTCCATAGATAAAGCAGCGTTGAAGCCGCCTGATTCTCAGGCTGTAGCCGTGAGGTCAGCTTCCATATCATCAGGCCGCAAAGCAGGTGGAAAACCAGGGCGGCTAAACGGTATAACAAAACTTGCACCGCTACATTATCGGTTGCGATGGCCCCAATGCCGCTTGAAAAGAGCGTCCATACCGGCCCGTAATTATTAAATCCTTGTTTTGATTGAAGATAGACGAAATTAGGGTCAAAAGGAAAGTTTTGCACGGGCGTTTTCAAA
>JAYSYV010001261.1:0-10619 GCA_043727245.1 Chloroflexota bacterium
CTGGGGGCGGAATTTATCGCTGCTGTCCAGATACTTGTTTACGCCGGAGCGATTATAGTCCTGTTCTTGTTTGTAATGATGCTGCTTCAGGTCCGGCCCGGACCCAGTTTTTACAAACTCCGCTTTTTCCAGAGCCGGGTTGGGCCGGTCATCGCCCTGGTCTTTCTGGCTGAAGTGCTGTTGGTGGTATTCGCTTCCAGCTTTATGTTGAACGGCGGCAAAATTACCGATGCCAATAACACCCAGGCCCAGCAAATAGCGGCAAACGTCCGATATTCTACCGAAGGTGTAGTGCCGGTTACAGACGCTAACGGCACTTCTATCGGCGGGACCGGGATTGGTCTGCATGAAAATGTTACCACCGGCCACAGTGCCTTGCTCGGTAAAGAGCTTTACAGTACATTCCTGTATCCCTTTGAAATTGCGTCCTTGATTTTGCTGGTCGCAGCAATTGGCGGGATTGTAATTGCCCGCCGTACCCTCGAACATGATAGCGGCGGCGAAAAGACCAAAACCGAAATCGGGCGCGGCATTAGCCTTTCCGGTCCGATGCCGGGCAGCCCCCAGGCTATTGAAATGGAAGAACTGAATAAAGAACTGACCAAAAGCACTAAAGGCGCACCTGACGAAGAGCGCCGGATAATCTTGAAGAGATAAGGCGAGGTGTAAAAAATGGTCCCCGTAGCCTGGTATTTGATTCTAAGTGGTGTGCTTTTCTCGATTGGGTTGAGTGGAGTACTAATCCGGCGAAACGTGCTGGTTATCTTCATGTGTGTCGAGCTGATGATGAACGCCGTAAACATCAGCCTGGTCGCCTTCGCCCGTTCCTTCAAGACCGGCTTAAACTTCACCGGCGATGCTTTTGTCATCTTTGTGGTCACAGTAGCGGCGGCTGAAGCAGCGGTGGGCCTGGCGATTATTGTCAGTTTGTCCCGCCAGAGCGACTCGGTAGATGCCGACCAGATTGACCTGCTGAAAGAATAACCCTGAGCCTGGGAGGGATAAAAGTGCTTGCTTATTCTTCCCGGTCGAACGCGCAGTGAATGACTGGCGAGTTGAAAAAGGATTGCGAAGAAATTCATCCGTAATCCAACACCAAAATTCCCTGAGGTAGGAATGACGGCTAAAGACATAGAAAGCATTCTCTGGCTGATACCAGCAATACCCCTGGCAGCAGCCCTGCTAAACGGCCTGCTGAGTATCCTTTTCCTGAGAAGTAAGTCCAAACAAGAATTAAGCAGCGGCCTGATGGCTATCCGCCACGCGACCTCCGTTATAGGTATCGCGTCCATAGTTTCAGCCCTGGTAATTTCCATCATTTGCCTGACCTTCCTATTGGGTCAGCCTGCCCTGGCCCATCCTACCGAGCATAAGGCCACTTCCGGCCAGGTAGTCGCCCAGGTTGGCGAGGGTAGCAGTGGGGCCAAGTTAGCCGCCCCGGCCCAGGCCGGAACCACCCCCACCGAGGAAACCAACCTGCGCCGGATAGAGGTTCAGAAGGTTTACACCTGGATTCCCAGCGGAGATTTCCAGATAAACTTCGGCTTTTTGATTGACCCGCTGACTGCCATGATGCTGGTAGTGGTGTGTACAATCAGCCTCCTGGTGCATATTTTCAGCACCGGCTACATGCGCGAGGATAACGGGTTCCACCGCTTCTTCACCTACCTGCCTTTCTTTACCTTCAGTATGATAATGCTGGTAATGTCGAATAACTTCCTCTTGCTGTACGTCTTCTGGGAAGCGGTCGGCCTGAGCAGCTACCTTTTAATCGGGTTCTGGTTCAGCAAAAAATACGACTGGGGCCGCTTGCTCCCAACCGCTGCCAACGTCAAAGCCTTTGTGGTCAACCGGGTCGGGGACTTTGGGTTCAGCCTGGGTATCATGTGGATTTTCGTGACGATGTTGGGGCCGGTCGGCACTGAGTACGCCACCAAGCATAATATACAGGGCATCTGGGACCGGCTGAATTATGCCAATGTCTTTGGAGCTTTTAACGATGCTATCGCGGCCAATACCTTTGGCGGTCTGACCCTGACCCTGATTTGTTTGCTGCTATTTATGGGCGCGATGGGCAAGTCGGCCCAGGTTCCGCTGCACGTCTGGCTGCCGGACGCGATGGCCGGCCCCACGCCGGTTTCGGCCCTGATTCACGCCGCGACAATGGTGACAGCCGGTATCTACATGGTTGGCCGGGTTAGCCCGCTTTTCAGCCACACCAGCGATGCCATGCTGGTAGTTTCGATTATCGGTATCGTGACTGCTTTCTTTGGTAGCACGGTTGGTTGTACTCAGAAAGACATCAAGGCCGTGATGGCCTACTCGACGGTCAGCCAGTTGGGTTACATGTTCTTTGCCCTGGGTGTCTTTGGGTGGGTGGCGGCTTTCTTTCACCTGATGACCCACGCCTTCTTCAAAGGATTGCTCTTTCTTGGCTGCGGTTCGATCATTCACGCCAATGAGGAAACTATTCATCACGGTTTTCACACCATCCAGCACAATGCCGACGATTGGGCTAAAAAGCGCTTTCCGAACGACCCGCAGCGGGCCGAGGAAGTCGGTTTCGAGCTTTTCGAGGCAGCCGAACACGCCATTGAATTTGGTGTGGACAAAAACAGCAAGGATGAGTTGCTCCGAATGGGCCTGGACCCTCAAAATATGGACTATATGGGCAACCTGGGCAAAGGCATGAAACTGACCGCTATCAGCATGACTTTCGGAGCGGCAGCCCTGGCCGGTATTCCTTTGACCGCCGGGTTCTGGAGCAAAGACGAAATACTGGGCATTACTTTCTCCAGGGGCGCTGAAAATGGCCTCAACTATGGAATTTACGCCGTGGGTATCTTTGCGGCTCTGCTGACGGCTTTCTACAGTTTCAGGATGATTTTCTCGGTCTTCTTTGGCAAGGACTTCCGGCTGCCCGCCGCTATGAATACCCTGGCCTACGCAGGAATGCAGCGCAAAGCGGCTGAACTGGGAATTGCCAACTTCAACCCGGCTGAAATCGTTGATTTCGTGGACGGCTATCAGCACGCTGCCGCTCCCGAAACCCACGCGAACGCTGAAGGTGAAGCCGCTCACAGCTACGGCCCGACTACCCCTATTGCCGTCCGCGAGAATCCGCTCAACATGACCCTGCCACTGGTTTTCCTGGCCTTTATGTCCATCGCGGCAGGTTATATCGGCTTACCGACGGCCCTGGTCGGCGAAGGGAATAACCTGTTTGAGAATTTCCTGGACGGTTCGTTTGAAACAGCCCTGGCGGTCAAGCCACTTCCCTCCGAAGATAGTAGCCTGACTATAATGCTACTAATTTTCTCCGGGATTGTAGCTATCGCTGGCGTAAGTATCGCCTACGTCATGTACCACCGCAACCGCAATACTATGCCCCAACGCCTGGGCAAACTGGCCGGGCCGCTCTACGCCTTTTCACGCAACAAGTGGTATTGGGACGAAATTTACAGTGTCTTGATTGTCCAGGCCGGGCTGCTGACCATGCGCGGCCTGAGCATGTTCGATAAATATGTCATTGACGGAGCGGTCAACGGCGTGGCCTGGCTGACCAAACAAAGCGCCCGGCAGTTACGCAAAGTCCAGACCGGCTTTGTGGGCAATTACGCTTTCTATATGGCGATTGGGCTGGTGCTGATTGTAGCCCTGTTCTACGTCACAAACGGTATTAAGTTCTAAAAAACGACTTTCGCCTTTGAGCCTGAAAACTTCTGATTAATTCATGTTTAAGCTCAAAATGTGCCAGGCGAAAGTCCTAAAGTGAAGAAAGAAATCATGCTTTCTGCAATGACTTACATACCGCTGATTGGAGCGGTGATAATAGCAGTCCTGCCCTCGCGCAATCCCAACGCTTTCCGCTGGATTGCCTTATTGACCACGGGTATTAACTTCGCCCTTTCGCTCTACACAACCCTGACCTTTGTGCGCGGCCAACCGGGCTACCAGTTTGAGGAAAAAGCGAGCTGGATTGACTCTATCGGGGCCGGCTATCACATGGGCGTAGACGGTGTTTCAGTCTTGATGGTCCAACTGAACGGGCTGCTCTTTTTGATAGCTATCCTGGTAAGTTGGTTCCCCATTCAGAAGCGTGTCCGCGAATATTACGTGACCATGCTTCTATTGAATATAGGGCTAGTCGGGGTCTTTTGCGCCCTCGACTTCTTCCTGTTCTACATCTTCTGGGAACTGGTCCTCATCCCGATGGCGATTCTAATCGGGGTCTGGGGTGGGGCTAATCGCATTTATGCGGCCTACAAGTTCTTTATTTATACCCTGGTGGGCAGCCTTTTGATGCTGGTGGCAATTATCGCCCTCTACTTCCAGGCCCAACCGATGGTCGGCCACTTTACCCTGGATATTGTCGAAATTACCAACGCCACGGCTAACCGTCCGCTGGATTATACTTTCCAGATATTAGCTTTCCTGGCCTTTGGCTCGGCCTTTGCAATCAAAGTACCAATCTGGCCGTTCCATACCTGGCTGCCCGATGCCCATACCGAAGCCCCTACCGCCGGGAGCGTTATCCTGGCCGGGACCATGCTAAAAATGGGCTGCTATGGCTTCATTCGCTTCAACCTGCCGCTTTTCCCGGATGCCAGCAAAGATTTAGCTCCTTTGATGATTGCCCTGGCAATCATCTCGATTATTTACGGCGCAATGGTGGCCCTGGTCCAGCCGGATATGAAAAAGCTGGTGGCCTATTCTTCGGTCAGCCACATGGGTTTCGTAATCCTGGGCCTGTTTACTTTCGCTTATGGGCTGGGCGGCAGTTCCGGCAGATCCACCAACCCCTTGCTGCTACATAATACCCAGGCTTTTGAAGGGGCGGTTTTTGTAATGTTTGCTCACGGCCTCTTGACCGGCGGCCTCTTTCTGGGGGTGGGCGTGGTCTACGAGCGCTTGCATACCAGGGATATTAAGACAATTCAAAACACCACGCGAGTTGCCAGCCGCATGCCGGTCTATGCGACGGTTTTCATGCTATTCGCTATGGGTTCTTTGGGGTTGCCGGGTATAGCCGGGTTTGTGGGTGAGTTTTTGGTAATGCAAGGAGCTTTCCGGGTGAACGGCTGGCTGGCCTTTGCCGCTTCTTTCGTGATTATTTTTGCGGCGATTTACCTGTTGTGGATGTATCAGCGGGTCTTCTTTGGCAAAATTGGTGACTACGACCCGGCCCTGGCTACCTCGCATGGTAGCACTCATGGTGAAAGTCACGGAACCCTGGCTGCCGATAACGCGGCCACCAACCAATCCGGCCCCACACCCGGAGCCGATAATACTTTCCACGGCGAACACGGCCAGCCAATGCCTGACAGCGAAAAGTTTGGCAGCGATGCCCAGGCTGACACCAGGGTTGTATCCGACACCAACCGGGTCGGCACTGACACCTTGCCGGAAAAAGGTTCGACCCACGCCACACCCGCGAAAGGTCACGATACCGGCCACGGCCACCATCCCGACCCGGACATCCTGGCAAACGGGGCCAAATTCCCTGATTTGAATTTGCCGGAAGGGCTGGCCTTGATTCCCCTGGCTATCCTATCAATTGTGATAGGGGTAGTTCCGGCGATGGTTCTGGATTTCTTGACCGCCAGCGGCAGCCAGCTCACGATTACGATGGTAGAACATTCCAATACTCTGGCGACGATTGCCCGGTTGGTTGGTAAATAAATTAAAACTTTAACCCGAACAGGGAGCGACAAAAAGTGTCTTTCTTAACTAACACTTTGCTACAAATATCTACCGCCAAGCCTTCCTTCAGTGGCGACGATTTGTACCGGGTTTTGCCGGAATTAATCGTTTTAGTCATGGCGGTGCTGGTGGTAATCCTGGATTTGTTCTTGCCCACTCGTTCCCGGCCCGCCCTGGGCTACCTGGCTATCGCCGGGTATGCCGCCGCCCTGGTAGCTACTGCGACCCTTTTCTACTACGGCAATCCAACTAGAACTTCCTTTAGCGGGATGTTTGTCCGGGATCAATTTAGCTCTTTCTTTGAAATCATTTTTTTGGTTAGCGGTATCCTGGTGGTGCTGATTACGCCCAGTTATTCCCTCAAACGGGGTATCCCTATCGGGGAAACTTACGCTATTCAAGCTTTTTCGGTGCTGGGTATGATGATTGTCGGCGCTTCGGGCGACCTGATGGCAATCTTTGTGGGTATCGAGTTGGTTTCGATTTGCAGCTATCTGCTGACCGGCTTCGCCCGTTCCGACCCTGGCTCGGCGGAAGGCTCTTTGAAATATTTCTTGCTGGGGATTTTTGCCACGGCTATCCTAGTCTATGGCATGGCCTGGACCTTTGGCATGACCGGTTCGACCAATCTGGTAGCGATTAGCCAGAGTATTCAGCGTAATAACCTGGGGGCTGATGCCGGGTTGACCCTGGGTATGTTACTGATGGTGGTTGGTTTCGGCTTCAAAATAGCGGCGGTCCCTTTCCACCTATGGACCCCCGATGCTTACGAAGGAGCGCCCACGCCGGTCGCGGCTTTTATGTCGGTCGGGCCTAAAGCCGCCGGTTTCGCCGCTCTGATGCGGGTCTTAATCCAGGGGTTGCCTGCCCTGGCGGTCCAGTGGTCAGTCATTATCGCGGTGCTGGCCGTCCTGACTATGACCCTCGGTAACGTGGTGGCGATTGCCCAGACCAGCGTTAAGCGTATGCTGGCCTATTCTTCGATTGCCCATACCGGCTATATTATGGTCGGCCTGGCCGCTTACCTGAATACCAACTCGCCGGAAAAGCAATCTGATGCTATCTCGGCAGTCCTGATTTACTCACTAATCTACGTCTTCATGAACATGGGCGCTTTTGCCATTCTGATTTATGTCCAGAACCGGGTAGGCGGCCCGGATGTAGATGATTTCGATGGCCTGGGAACCTGGGCACCGGGTATGGCCCTGGCAATGGCTTTCTGTCTGCTCTCGCTGACCGGCATTCCACCAACCGGAGGTTTCCTGGGCAAGTTCTACGTCTTCCGGGCCGCCATTGATAGCGGCTACACCTGGCTGGCTATTGTGGGCGTGTTGAACAGCGCGGTGTCGGCATTTTTCTACCTGCGGATAATTTACACGATGTACTTTAACCCTATCAGGGACGAAGTGCGAGCCAAACTCCAACCGTCTAAATCCGGCCTTATAACAATCGGAGTAGTGGTAATCTGTATCGCCATTCTGTTGCTGGGTATCTTCCCCGGCCCGGCCCTGGACCTGGCCCGTGACGGCGCTAACCCGCTAATCTACGTGGTCAGGACCGCTTCCGGCAGCTAGTTTAGATTTTGTAGAGAGAAAAAGAGGTAGAAGCTTGCCTCTTTTTTTATTTTAAATCCCCGTACCTTCCCTTTTACGATTGTACAAACCCCAAAACCATGCTACCTTTACCTGTGAAAAATGACGGATAATAATAATCAAAGGAGAAAATCATGGGTTATCTTAAAGGTATCTTGCACGCGAATTTGACTATTGCGCCGGGACCGGAAGCTATCGAGCAAGCCCGCCACTTTTACGTAGATTTGCTGGGCCTGGACGTGTTGGACCGGCCCGCTGAAACCGATAACGGTATCCCCGGTTTCTGGCTGGATTGCGGCAACGGACAGCAAATTCACATCAGTTCTGAGCCAAACCCCGAAAGCTATAACGGG
This sequence comes from Chloroflexota bacterium, assembly GCA_043727245.1. Lineage (GTDB taxonomy): Bacteria > Chloroflexota > Chloroflexia > Chloroheliales > Chloroheliaceae > 54-19. The sequence goes on from JAYSYV010001261.1 coordinate 7,649, forward strand.
CCGAGCAAGCGCCACACCGCTTTTCAGGTGAGTAACATTGATAGGCTGACCGCCGATTTACAGGCCGCTGGGGCCGAAGTGCAGGTGCAGAGCCAGCAATTTTCAGGAATGCGCCGGATTTTCGCTCGGGACCCCTGGAAGAACGGCCTTGAACTGGTTGAATATTTATAGATTGTTAAATTTATAACAATCGAGGTAAGTAAATGAAACTGGCAATTGTGACAGCCGGGGCGGTGGGTAGTTATTTAGGGGGCTTGTTCGTGGGAAAAGGGGCCGAGATAACTTTTGTAGCCAGGGGCAACCACCTGAAGGCTCTCCAGGAAACCGCCCTGACTATAACGAAACCCGGTGGCGACTTATTTATACGCCCTGACCAGTACCAGGCGACCGAAAATTCCGCTGAAGCTGTCAGGGAGGTGGATATGGTGCTATTAACTAAGTAGTGCCGGGGCTATTTCCCTTTACGCACTTGCTTTAGCCCTGATAAGCTCAATTATTCGTTTGGAAACGACGGGGTTGGGGCTGGCTGGCAAATAGGCTTCAAACTGGTCGGCCAGTTGCCGCATGGATGGGCCGAGTAGACCCTTGTTATCCAGTTCTAGGGCCGACTCAATATCCTGAACGCCCATGTCATAAAGCTCCGGGGAATGCCGGGCTAGGGCAAAGGCCAGGTTAGCCCTGGCGAGATAATGGTTCGGTTTGGTCGGTTCCAGCTTGATTACCGAAGTCATATCGCGCAGGGCATCCGCCGCCATGCCTTTGTTTGTAAAAAATGAGGCCCGGCTGAGTAAATTTTCGACCGTAGGTTCCAGGTCCAGCGCATCGTTCAAGTCGCCCAGTGCGGCGGCATCTTTGTCCAGGGTCAGGTTTATCACGCTGCGACTGGCGTACAGGGCCGCTGACGGTTCTATCTGAATAGCGGTGGAATAATCGGCCAGGGCTTCCTCATAGCGCTCCAACTCAAAGAGAAGGCGGCCCCGGTTCCAGTAATTAACCGCTTCTTCCGGGGCCAACCGAATAGCCTGGCTGATATATTCTACCGCCTTAGTATAGTTCCCCGCTTGCACGAGAATAATCGCGGCCTGGTTCCAGTTATGGGGAGAATGGGGGTCTTTGGCTATTTCGGCTTCGGCTTCATTCAGCCCGGCCTGTATCTGGTTATCCGCCATTTATAATCTCTCAAAAATTATTTAAGGTTGTTTTTTACGTTCCACGCACAAGATTATAAATTATAGAATTTCTGTGTCAAATAGGTACTTGTTGCACCCGCGTATGAAGGTATAATAGTAGGGTGCTCGAAGGTAATTGGTTAGCTGTATGTATAGGCTCGCGGAGAAGGCCAAAAGGATGACTAACAACGATTTTGCCAAAATTTTTATGCTCATCGGCGATTTGATGGAACTTAAAGGCGAGAATGTCTTTAAGATTTCGGCGTACCGTAAAGCCGCCGACACCATGACTAATTCCACCGAGGAAGTCGCCACGCTCTGGAAAGAAAACCGGCTAATGGAACTGACTGGCGTGGGTGATGCTATCGCCGGGAAAATAGACGAACTGATGCAAACCGGTCGCCTTAAATATTTGGAGCGATTGGAAGAAGAAGTCCCGCCCGATTTGGTGACACTTTTGACAGTGCCGGGTATCGGCTCGAAAACCGCCATGCTGCTGTACAAGCACCTGGGCATTAAAGGGCTGGGCGAACTTGAACAGGCCGCCAGAGATGGCCGGATTGCGGCTGTGCCTAGCATGGGTAATAAAAAGCAGGAAACTCTCTTAAAAAGTATCGAAGCTCTCCACCGGCGCGGCGAGAAAAAGACTTTGCTGGGGATTGCCCTACCCTGCGCCCGCCAGATTATGCTCGATATGATAAAGATTGACCCCAATATCAAGCAGCTTCAGCCGACCGGAGCGCTCCGGCGTGGTGAGGAAACCGTTGATATAGTCAGCGTAGTAGCCTCGACCGACGATACCTACGAAACTTTGCAGCATTTTAAGAAGCTGCCGGTTATAGATGAAATTCTGCGGGAGCGCGATTACAAGGTGGAAGCCCGGCTCAAAAATGGCCTGACGGTCGAATTTATCGCCTGTTTCCCGGAACAACTGGCGACCACTCTGGTAATGACTTCCGGCACTAGCGAACACCGCCAGGAGTTGCGCGACCTGTCCTGGAAAAAGGGCTACGAGCTAAGTATGGGCGGCTTTATCAAGGGCGACGAAATCTGGACTGCCCATGACGAAGAAGAAGTCTTTCGCCACCTGGCTTTACCCTATATCCCGCCCGAATTACGCAAGGGTAACGGCGAAATCAAAGCTATCCAGAAAGGCGAAATGGCCCTGGACCTGGTGACGCTGGACGATATAAAAGGCGATTTACACAGCCATTCGATTTGGAGTGATGGCACAGCCACGATTGAGTCAATGGCGCGGGCTGCCGCTGTGCGTGGCTACCGCTACCTGCTTTTGACCGACCATACCAAGAGCCTGGGAGTAGTCAGGGGCTTGACCGAAGAAAAATTATGGCAGCAGCAGATCGAAATCGCCCATATAAACGAACTTCTGACCGGCGAAGGCTTCAACTTTAAGCTATTGAGCGGGGCGGAAGTCGAAATCAAGGCCGATGGTTCGCTGGATTTTGCCGATGAAGTGCTGGCAAAAATGGATATTGTAGTCTGCTCCTTGCATAGCAGTCTGCGGCAGGACCGCCAGAAAATAACTGACCGGCTGATTCAAGCCATGAGTAATCCGAACGTGGATATAATCGCCCACCCGACCGGGCGTATAATTAACAACCGCGAACCGGCTGACCTGGATATGCGGCGGGTTTTCAAGGTGGCCCACGACACCGGCACGGCCCTCGAAATCAACAGCGGCCCGGACAGGCTTGATTTGAAGGCCGAACACGTCCAGGCGGCCCTGGATGAGGGTGTCAAACTGGTCATCAGCAGCGATTCGCACTCGGTTAGCGGCCTGG
>JAYSYV010001262.1:0-1024 GCA_043727245.1 Chloroflexota bacterium
TGATTGCCCGGAAGACTGTACTCTCGGTATCGGTCAGGTTTTCGGGAACGCGGCGGCCCTGGGGCAGGTAGTAGCAGACGTTCCAGCCCCGGCTCCAGAGATTTTTCGGGTTGGCGACAAACTCGTCCACACTAAAAGTGCCGGTAACTTCCCCGACTTCAACCGGGGCAATCAGCTTTTCAAGAAAATCCGGCGCGAAAATCATATCGGCATCCAGGAAGGCCAGGACTTTTCCGGCAGCTTCTTTTGCACCTAAGTTTCGGGCCAGGGCCGGTCCGGCGTGATTTTGTTGGAAGAAAGAGAGGCGGCCAGGGTTCTTTGCTACATATCCCCAAACTATATGAACGGTTTGGTCAGACGAACCATCGTCAACCACCACCATTTCATACTGCTCCGACCCTAGAGTCTGGTTTAGAAGGCTATCCAGGCACTCGCTGATATGCTTTTCCTCGTTGTGGCAGGGGATAACAACCGAGGCTCTTAGGGTGGCCGGTTTTAGATTTAGCCGGTTAGTTTTATCCGCCTGAATATCTGTTTTCACGCTCTACCTTCCTGTACGCGCCGGAATTGTATTACTTCCGCCGGTTTTTACCTGCTCTATGCCTGGATTATACCCCAACCTCCGACCTTTATCAAAGGGTTGAATAGTAATCAGAAGTCAGAGGTCAGAAGAAATATATGGGATGTTGACTAATTAGTTCCCCAGAATTTAACCTCCTATAACTTGACCCGGAAGTTTAGATGGTCGGAAAAGCTGTGATGAAAACCACTGCATCTCTTGACTGACCTGATATAATAATCAGTTGGGGCTTGTAATATTAAGTCTATAACTTGCTCGAAACACAATTCAGTTTTTTCGATGCGGCACAGCATAACCGGCAAAAAGTCTTCTAAAAGGGCAATTTGCAATATTTTGGCTAACCACCTCGTAGCAAATTATTAAAATAATTATAGTAAACCACGGTTTAACCGTTTCCATAAAGGCTAAATGTCCGGATTTATAATTGAAGAAGACCGTCCTGTA
>JAYSYV010001263.1:0-1023 GCA_043727245.1 Chloroflexota bacterium
ACGACTTACCGGCCCGAAATTATTGAACTGGGCGGGGTCGCCTTTTTCGATGGTCGTTTTCAAAAATATAAAGAACCGCTCTTGCTTGGGGGCAGCGACGGAGTAGGAACTAAACTCAAAGTCGCCTTTGAGATGGGTATCCACAACACAGTCGGGATTGACCTTGTTGCCATGAGCGTGAATGACCTGGCCCGGCATGGTGGCGAACCGCTGGTATTTTTGCCTTACTTTGCCACCTCAAACCTTGACCCGGACGTGGCCGAACAGGTCGCAGCCGGGGTAGCCGAAGGTTGCCGTCAGGCCAATTGCAGCATTATCGGCGGTGAAACAGCCGAATTGCCAAATTTTTACCAGCCGGGCGAATACGATTTAGCCGGCTCGGCCTTTGGTGTGGTGGAAAAAAGCCGGGTGATTACCGGCCAGGCCATTCAGGCCGGAGATGTCATTCTGGGGTTGGCTTCCAGCGGCTTACATTCCAACGGCTATTCTCTGGCCCGTAAGGTCTTGCAGCTAGAGTATGGGCTTGACCAGTATGTGCCGCAGCTTAAAGCGGTGCTGGGAAAAGTATTGTTGACCCCAACTCGGATTTATGTCAAATCAGTGCTGGCGGCTATGGAAGCCGGAGCCACTTTGCACGGCCTGGCCCATATTACGGGTGGAGGCTTCCGCAAGCTGGAAAAGATTGTACCGAAGCATTTACAGGCCGAAATTGACTTCAACGCCTGGACCCGACCGGACCTTTTCAGGCTTATTCAGGAAACAGGAGAAATTGACGAAGCCGAAATGCGCGGGGCTTTTAACCTGGGCATCGGGTTCGCGGCAGTCGTTCCGGCCAGCGAGGCTGAAGCGACCCGGCGCACTTTTGAAGCCGCCGGTGAAACGGTCTTCACTATCGGCGTTATCCGGCAACGCCCTGACTAAATTTCTCCTTCTATTTTAAGCAGAAAGACCCTCTGACCATGCGCTCAAAATTCTTGCCATTCTTTAAACCCAGTATCGGGGACGCGGAAATAAACGAGGTGG
>JAYSYV010001264.1:0-1022 GCA_043727245.1 Chloroflexota bacterium
CTGCCGCTTCCCGCGCACCTCCTCAAGCCAGGCCATCGCCCTGACGCACACCGCCCACTTCAGCGCCACCTCATCAAAAACGTTCAAGTCCAACACCGAACTATCACTCACCGGCAAGCTGTAACTCGTAAAAGCCCTGACCACAATGTTACCCGTCTGGGTCAAAGCGTACCGGAAACATAAAGTATTAACATCCCCTGGCCCGGAAAGCAGTTCCCAGCGCTGGTCAAATGCCTGGAAGTTACTCGAAGCCAGATAAGCCGCACCCACATACTGCGGCCCCGTACTGCCGGACGGTATAACAAACCCCACCGGAAACTGCACCCCGATTAGCCCGCCCGGACCCAGCGCCAGCGTTCCCGTAGCTATAACATAATCGCTTTGCCCTACCACCGCCGCAATAAATATTTCTTTAACCGGAACCAGATCAATCGCCAACTGGTTAAGCCCATCATTCAAATACGATTGCAAAACCGCGTCCGACCACACAAAGTTGACCGGTCCAGGGTCTTGCAGTTCGATGCGAATCCCGGTTAGAAATTGAAGCCGAGTTGTCATAAAACACCTATTAAAATAGCGGGCCAGCTTTACCTGGCCCGCTGTAGGGAGGAATAACCAAAACAAAAAGAAGTGAATTAGTTCGGACGAACCCCCGTCATCATCGCCAGCGCCAGGTCCCGGAAATTACAAAGCCCGCAATACCACTTAATGCGGGTACGGAAGGCGTCCTTTGTTTCCAGGCTCCCAATTTCATCCGCCTGTAACATCCCATTCATCAGGCCCATAATCCCTTGCCCGTAGCCGAACTGCACCGCGTAAACCCTCGAACAGTCCGTGCTGGTTCCAACCGTTTCCGTGTCCGAAATGTTATCGTCCACAATGATTGGAATACCATCGTAAAACTCCACCCTTTGACCGAATTGCGTAATATCCTGGTCCAGCACATTATTCATACCCCGCCTCAACTTCTTCAAACCCCGCCTGGTCCGCTTGCTCATAAAAATCGCGGCGGGTTTACCCGG
>JAYSYV010001265.1:0-10591 GCA_043727245.1 Chloroflexota bacterium
CCTGATTAGATTCCTTGAAAAAAAGACCCCTGAAGGCAAAGCGGCCCAACTTTTTTACGGCACGGCAATGCTGGTGACAGCGACACCTTTCTACAAGACCAAACCCATTAAGAAAAGACCTTAACCGTCTTGAAAACCGAACGCACGGGATTTTTTAAGGCTTTGGAAAGGGCCGGATTAGAAATTATACCCTCGGCCACGCATTTCTGTCTGGTCAGAGTGGACGAAGCCAGCAAGGTTCGGCAAAGACTTTTACAAAAAAAGCTGCTTGTGCGCGATTGTACTTCCTTCGGTTTACCTGCTTATATAAGTTCGCCACCCGACCTGACTGGCAATTATTGGTTAATGAATTGGCAAAGGTTTAATATAAATTAAGCAATAAAATTAATCTATTGTTCATGATATAATGAGCCTATCTCAGAGGAGAGATATTAAGTTAAGATAAACCTTTTACGGTTTGTTTAGGAATTGGCTATAGGCATGGAAAATATAGTCTGGTAATAATGATTACCAGAAAAGGAGTATTTTATGCGTTATGCGAAACGGTTAGCAGTATTAACCGTCCTGTCACTGATGTTGACGCTGCTTGCAGCTTGCGGCGATAATACCGCCACGGCCCCTGCAGCCGCCTCTACGACCGCTGCTTCTGCTGCAACCACCGCCGCGATGACCACTGCGGCTGCAACCGCCGCCGCGATGACCACTGCGGCTGCAACCACCGCCGCGATGACCACTGCCGCGATGACCACTACATCTGCTGCGACCACCGCCGCGACTACCAGTGCGGTCACCACCGCTGCGATGACTACCAGCGCCGCTACTACGACCGCTACCGGAACCACCGCTCCTAGCGGAACAGTAGTTGGAGCCGCCGCCGGTTTGAGCATGCCAGCCGGAACCGGAACCGAAGCTGTCAAGCAAAACCTGGTTATGGCCCTCGTGCCTTCACGCCAGAGCGACATCATTCAGACTCAGGCCGACAAAATCGCGAACTACCTTAGCACTGAAACCGGCTATACCATCAAAGCTGCCGTTGTAGCAAACTACGCCGCCGTCGGCGAAGGCATGGGCGCGAAGAACATTGATATTGGCTTTGTTGGCCCGCTGGATTATGTAATCTCCAACAAGAAATTTGGAGTTTATCCTATCACCGCTTCCGTCCGCAAAAACACCCTGGGTTACAAAGCTTTCGTGATTGCTCGCGCCGACAGTGGTATCAAATCGCTGGCCGACCTCAAAGGAAAGACCGTCTGCCTGGGTGACGCAATTTCAGCTTCCAGCAATCTCTACCCAGGTGGAGCGTTGGCGGCTGCCAGTCTGAAGGCTGGCTCGGATTACACCGTCCGCAACATCAGCAACCAGAGCGCGATTGCTATCGCCGTGGTCGAAAAGGGTTGTGATGCCGGTGCTTTCTACGATGATGCCAGGACCAACAAGGAAGTAACTGACAAGTATCCGAATGTTCAGAAGGATACCCAGATCATTTATACCACCGAGCTAATCCCGGCTGACCCCCAGATCGTCCGCAAAGACCTCAATGCCGAACAGGTAAAGAAAATCTACGCTGCCATGATTAAGCTTTCGGGCGACACCAATGGCAAAAAGTATCTTAGCGACCTGTTTACCATTGACGGCCTGGCCCCGGTAACTGATGCCTCTTACGATGGATTGCGTAAAGTAATCCAGACTGTAAAACCGGACCTGCTCAACTTCTAAAGTTTTAACGTTAAAGAGTGAAAAGTCGAAAAACCGACTTTTCACTCTTTTCTTTTAGTCGCATAGGTAGTCCACAAATAATGAACCCCACCGTTTTAGAAAAGGGCGCGACCCAGATAGAGGTCCGCAAGCTCAGTAAAGTCTATCCCAACGGTTTGCGAGCGCTTGATAATGTCAACGTAACGATTAAAAAAGGTGAGTTTGTGGTCATAATCGGCTCCTCCGGGGCAGGTAAATCCACCTTTATTCGCTCGATTAACCGCCTGGTGCAACCTACCTCCGGCAGCATCAGCATCAACGGTAGAGATGCTATGGCGGCCTCCGGTAGCGACCTGCGACACCTGCGGCGGGATGTGGCTATGATTTTCCAGCAATTCAATCTGGTGAAACGCCTGACGGTGCTGCGTAATGTTTTAATGGGACGGCTGGGTTACAAAAGCGGTCTTGGCCTGGTCTACCCTGTTTTCAACAGCACAGATGTAGATATGGCCCTGGCAAGCCTCGAGCGCCTGGGCATTGCCGAGAAAGCTTATATCCGGGCTGACCAGTTATCGGGTGGGCAGCAGCAGCGCGTAGCTATCGCCAGGGCGTTAACCCAGGAACCGAGCATAATGCTGGCCGATGAACCGGTCGCCAGCCTTGACCCGGAAACTTCGATTGTCGTGCTGGATATATTAAAACGAATTAACCAGGAAGACGGCATAACCACCGTAGTTAACCTGCATCAATTAGACCTGGCTAAAGAGTACGCCGACCGGGTATTGGGTTTTAAGGGTGGCAAACTGGTATTTGAAGGCTCCCCCGATGAAATAACGCGAGAGGTCTATGAAAGAGTATATCGGTAGCGAGGAACCGGTTTCGTCTGAGATGCAAGCCGTGGAAAGAAGAAAACTCGAAACTCCCGAAGCTGAACCGCCCATGCCGACGGTTCCGCCTTACGACCCGCCGTTAGGGATTATGAACCGGTTTCGCCACAGAATGCAAGAGGCGAAAAAGCCTCGCTACCGCAATCCGGTTACGGCTGCTGTCTTACAGATTGTGCCGGGTCTGGGTTATGGCTATATGTGGCGGTGGGCTAACGCACTTTTAACCGCTTTTCTTTTCCTACTGGCCTATGTGGTCCTGGGGCTGCGTATGCTGCAATATACTGACGAAGTAAAGGCCCGCCTGGCGACCCCTGTCACGCCCGACCCTGAGCCTGATTTGTGGAACTGGAGCCTGCTGAAACCTGAGTCGCTTATTTTGCTGTGGGTCGTGCTGGCCCTGCTGGTCCTCAACGTGATGCTGCGGACTTACCAACAAGCGAAGTTAAACAACCTGAATTTGCAGGTGAAGTCCCTGGCCGAAATTCGTAAGGCCCGTGGGACGTTCCTGGAGCGGTTGCTCTCCTTCAACTACCTGGCCCTGCTTATATTTATATTCGGGATATTACAGGTTGCAAAAGACAGTGAATTTGACATAGCGCGTCTTATTGCCAAACTCGATAATATCAGTAAATATGTCGGCGAGTTATTAAAACCGAACTGGAACTCCCTCTTTACGGAAAAAGGTATTATGTTCCGGGCGCGTGAGACGGTAGAAATATCTATCATTGGCACGCTGGCGGGCGCAGTCGTGGCCCTACTTATCAGCTTCCTGGCCGCCCGCAACCTGATGGGCCGCAACCCGATTACAAACGTGGCTTACTATATTGTAAGAATCATCCTGAGCATTCAACGCTCGATTCCGACCCTCTTTCTGGCAATCGTCTTTGTAGTGAGCGTAGGGGTCGGGCCGTTCCCGGCGGTGCTGGCCTTGACTATCTTTTCAGCCGGGCTGATGACCAAGCTCTTTAGTGAGGCCATTGAAGCTATTGACTGGGGCCAGGTAGAAGCAATTTCCGCCGCCGGAGGTGGTCCAATCCACGTAGTCCTGTTCGCGGTGGTTCCGCAGGTGCTTCCCTATTACATCTCGCACATGCTTTATGCCTGGGAAGTTAATATACACAGCGCCTCGGTGCTAGGTCTGGTAGGGGCAGGTGGTATCGGCCAGTACGTGCAGGATGCCATTAATACCTACAAGTATTCCGACATCGGTATGGCCTTGCTTATAGTTATCGTCATAACGATGGCGATTGACTTCACCAGTGCCTATGTCAGGGCGAAAATCCTCTAAAGTTTCCCGGAAATAGCAAAAGAAATAAAAGAGGCTGGTCCCTTGAAATGGACGGTCTCTTTTTATGTTATACAAATTAGTATGTTTGTTAAAAGTTGGATTTTTCAAAGCCATTGAAAGCTTAGTAAATTATATATAATTAATGTTATTGCAATATTGTAGAAACATTATTCCAGGAAGGAGACAAATGGATTTGTAAAAAATATCACATTCTAGCCCCTACTATTATTGATAATTCCTTAACTAATGGTATAATGCACTAGAACACAAAGAACCAGCTCAGTACCTACCAAAGATGTGTGTTTGGTTAGGGTTTTGCAAAAATTAGCGGCGTAGGTAACTATACCGGGCCAAAAAGCCTGAATGTCTAAGTCCAGGACTGGTGGCTTTTTCATGTGAGCTTAAAAGGCTAGAGCAGGATAAAATTCGGATGGCAGAAGTAGAATACCTGAATTTAAGCATTAACGGGCAAGCAATCAAGGGCCGCAAAGGCCAAACTATCTGGGCAGCGGCTAAAGATGCCGGAATCTTTATTCCCATCTACTGCTATCACCCAAAAATGCCGCCTCTAGGGGCGTGCCGGATTTGCCTGGTGGAAGTAGAAAAGACCCCCAAACCTCAGGCCGCCTGTACCACGGCTATCTCCGAAGGTATGGTCGTACGCACCGAGAGTACCTACGCCGAAAAAGCCCGTGGCAGCGTGATGGAATTTTTGTTGATCAATCACCCGCTGGATTGTCCGATTTGCGACAAAGGCGGCGAGTGCGATTTGCAGAATTACGCCGTTGATTATGGGCAGTCCACGGGCCGCTTTCGGGAAGAAAAACGCCACCTGGGCAAAGCCCTCGAACTTGGACCGACCATCGCCCTTGACCGCGAACGCTGCATTATGTGCCAACGCTGCGTCCGGTTCGGCAGCGAAATTGTCCAGGACGAAGGCTTGATTATCCTGGAACGCGGTGTCGAATCCGAAATTGGCACTTTCCCCGGCAAACCTTATATCTCCCAATTCTCCGGCAACGTTACCGAAATTTGCCCGGTCGGCGCTTTGACCAGCCGGACTTATCGCTTTAAAGCTCGCCCGTGGGAACTCAAACATACCCCCAGCGTCTGCACTCATTGTTCGGTCGGCTGTAATATTGAAGTCGATACCCGGTTGGGCCGGGAAGTTGTCCGATTCATGAGCCGGACCAACGACGCGGTAGATGACGGCTGGCTGTGCGATAAGGGCCGCTACGGTTACGGCTTCATCCATAGCGAACAGCGCCTACGCACTCCGCTCATTCGCAAGGGCGCTCGCCTGGAACCGGCCACCTGGACCGAAGCTTTCGACTTTGTGGCGACACGCCTGAAAGCCATCAAGGAGCAATACGGCTCCCAGGCCATTGGCGGTATCGCCGGGACGCACTCCACCAACGAAGAACTTTATTTATTCCAAAAACTTTTGCGGGGTCTGCTTGGAACCAGCAATATTGACCACAAACACGGCTCTTTCGGCTCGATTCCGGCTGCAAATATCCCGGCTATCCATACCGCCACGATTGAAGGACTGGAAACAGCCAGGCTAATTGTGCTGGTCGGGGCCGACCCTAGCGACCGCCAGCCGATTGTCGAACTACGCATCAAGAAGGCTCTCAAGACCGGGGCGAAACTGGCAATTATTGGCCCATCCATCAAAGCACTGGACCGCTTCGCGGCGGTACGGCTGCCGGTGGGCCTGGGCCAGGTTGAAGCGGCTTTGAACGCTCTTCTGGCCCAACTGAGTAAAAACGGCACGGCCAAAGGGCTGCAAACCGAGGCAGTTAAAAACAGTTTGAGCCAGTTATACACCGATTATGATGCCGGAACCGGGCTGAACGCGGAAGTGCAACTGCTTGCCGGACTGCTCGAAGAAGCCGAGCGGGTTACGTTCCTGTATGACGAGCTTACACCGGACGTTAAAGGCAACCAGGATTTGGTAGCGACCCTGGCCCGTGTGGCCCTGGCAACGGGCCAGTTAGGTCTGGCTGGTGTGGGTATCGGGCGATTGGTCGAAGATAATAACTCCTGGGGCGCTCTGGATATGGGTATCACACCGGGCGCAGGGCCGGGCTACAGCCAGACCGCAACGGGTCTCAGCTATAACGAAATGTTGGGTGCAAACGGCCAGACTCCCCTTAAAGCTTTGCTGGTTATGGGTGCGAATCCGGTCAGCCATTTGCAAGAATTGGGCCTGAACGGCGACGCGATTGCCAACCTGGAACTGCTGGTGGTGCAAGAATTGTTCTTGAGTGAAACCGCCGAACGGGCGCATGTAGTGCTGCCTTCGGCTTCTTTCGCCGAAAAAGACGGCACTTTCACCAATACCGAGGGCCGAGTCCAACAAATCGCCGCCGCCATCGGGCCGCTCCAGGGTACGGCCCCGGACGCTGCCATCCTGCTGGAACTGGCTTCCCGGCTGGGAGCCGAGGTCAAGACCCGCAACTCGCAGGGACTTTTCGAGGAAATTACCCGGATAGCTCCGCTCTACAACGGCCTCAGTTTCAATAACCTGGGCCAGCAAGGCATACTCCGACCGCTGACGCGGGAAGCCCAGGCCGAAACAATACCGGACTGGTTGCAAAATGCCAACCGGCCCCAGCCGGAAGTGTTGTTAGGAACGGCTAACGCCGAGTTGGAACAAGTGCTGGAAGGTTCGGGCCAGGCCCAGGATAAGTGAGGATAAGGAACCGCGAATGCAGTGGACTGATGTTCTGAGTTTTGTAATAAAGGCCGCCCTAGTCGCCTCGGTACTGGGCGTTCTGGGCCTTTACTCAAGTTTATTTGAACGCAAGCTGGTAGGCCGTTTTCAAAACCGCTACGGACCTAACCGAGTCGGGCCGGGCGGCTATTTGCAACCGGTAGCCGATGCGGTCAAGTTGCTCTTTAAAGAGTCAATTAAGCCGACCGAAGCCAAAAACCCAGTTTTCAGCCTGGCCCCAATCCTGGCCCTGACCATTGCCATGACCGCCTTCGCGGTTATCCCAATCGGGCCGGACAACCTCAACATTTTTGGGGCTAAATTCTTTATTGCGGACGTGAATATCGGAATCCTGTACATTCTGGCGATTTCTTCGATGGGTGTCTACGCCATTACCCTGGCCGGGTGGAGCAGTGGCAATAAATACTCGCTGATGGGAGCTATCCGGGCCTCGGCCCAGATTATCTCTTACGAACTGGCCCTGGGTCTATCCCTTTTGAGCGTAATTGTGCTGTCCCACTCGCTGCGCATGCAGGACATTGTGGCAGCTCAAAACACTGTCTGGTTCGTCATTCCGGCGATTATCTCATTTATCGTTTATTGCACCGCCGCCGTAGCCGAAACCAACCGCGCACCCTTCGACCTGGCCGAAGCGGAACAAGAACTGGTAGCAGGATACCTGACCGAATATAGTGGGATGAGTTGGGCGCTCTTTTTCGCCGCCGAGTATATCAACATGATTACGGTTGCCAGTATCGCCACAACCATGTTTTTGGGCGGCTACCGGCCCCTGATTGACCTGGGGTTTGGCTGGGACTGGGCCGCCCCGCTCTGGTTTGTGGCTAAAGTCAGCCTGCTAATGTTCGGTTTTGTCTGGTTGCGGGCTTCTCTGCCCCGCCTCAAGTATAACCGCCTGATGCACTTTGGCTGGAAGGTGCTTATTCCGCTGGCAATGGTCAACCTGATTATCGTGAGCGTGATTGTTGCGGTAGTATCCTAAGAGCGTTGGTTTGTAGCAACAAGCGACTTGTTTTCAAAAAGGCTTCACAGGTTAGGCAAAACTTCCTTTAATCTAAAAGGAAGAAAAGTTTTGAAGTAAGGATGAAGATGGCAAATCCGTTAAAATCAACCGGCGAATCGCTCAGGGGTATGGGAATAACCCTCAAAAATTTCTTTCGCAAGCCGGTTACGGTCCAGTATCCCGAACAGGTACGCGCACTCCCGCCTCGGACACGTGGTCGACACGTCCTGCACCGTTATGATAACGGCCTGGAACGCTGTATCGCCTGTATGTTATGCAGCGGAACCTGCCCGGCGGACGCGATTTATATCGAACCGGCCGAAAACGACCCGGCCAGGCCCAACTCGCCGGGCGAACGCTTCGCCAAGGTTTTCCAGATAGATATGCTGCGCTGCATCTTTTGCGGCTACTGCCAGGCGGCCTGTCCTACCGGAGCAATCACCCTGGAAAATAACCAGGCCCTGGCGACTTATACTCGCACTTCCATGCTCTACAACAAGCAGGACTTGCTCGAACCACTCGGTACAGCCACCCGTGGAGCGGCCCTGGCCTGGGAACCGGCCCCACCGCCGGAAGTCAAGCCACTCATTCCCGATTTCAAAGGTGTCTTTGACGGTTGGGAAACCACCGCCGCCGCCGTTGGAAAGGGCAATTTACCGCTGGAAGTGAAAGAACACGGCGCACCCAAACCTTTGCGGAAATCGGCCTCGGACCTTCCGCCTGGCGAGAATATGTCCAAAGCGTTGCCGGGACAGCCTGTAATTCAACCTGCCAACAAGGAGGAACGGGCCTGATGGTAGTAGAGCAGGTCGTATTGATTATTGCCGGGGCGCTGGCCCTGGTTTCAGCCCTGGGCGTGGTCGTGATGCCGAACGCCATTTACAGCGCTTTGATGCTGCTGTTGAACCTGATTAGCCTTGCAACAATGTTTTTACTGTTGCACGCCCAGTTTATGTTCGCGGCCCAACTGGTGGTGTATGCTGGGGCTATCCTGGTCCTTTTCCTGTTCGTGGTGACATTGCTCAACCCGCAGGGCGAGAATATCTTGCGAGATAAACACCGCTTACAACAAGCCGGGGCTATAAGCCTGGGCCTGGTTATGGCCTGTCTGCTGGTTGGAGCTTTATTGTACGCCTTCACCAGCGGCACTCAACCGGTCCTGGCAGCCGATGTGACGAGCGTGGGCAGCACTTACGGCACTGTGGAATCTTTTGGCAAGGCTCTTTTCACCCAATTCTTGCTGCCGTTTGAACTGACCTCCTTAGTGTTGCTGGTCGCCCTTATCGGGGCGGTGGTGCTGGGAAAGAGGAAATAAATGAGCAGCATAACAATAGCGATGGTTGTCAGCGCCCTGGTCTTTACGATTGGAGCCTGTGGCGTGCTTTTACGGCGTAACCCCCTGGTGCAGTTTATGTCCATCGAACTGATGCTGAACGCGGTCAACCTGGCTTTTATCAGCTTTGGCGGGGCTTCCGGCAGCGCCGAAGGCCAGGTCTTTATGCTGATGGTGCTGACGGTCGCCGCCGCTGAAGCCGTAGTCGGGCTAGGCATCATCGTGGCGATGTTCCGCCGCCGCCGCCGCATGGACGTAGATGATGTAAAGGTAATGGAAGGTTAAACAGCCAATGGCCTCGGCCAGCCGATTCTGGGGTCAACCGCCTGAATTTCAAGGTGACAATTTAGTAATGGGCCGGAAATAGCTTTAAGGAACCGAACATGACCGGAGAAGAACGGGCCGCAAAAATCGAATCGCACGGGAAAGCCTACGACTTCCTGGTGGAAGGCATTAAGAAATTCCCCCAGGAGATGTGGGATTTCAAGTCCGAACTCAATCCGTGGAGCATTCACGACATTATCATTCACATCACCGATAGCGAAGCCAACAGTTATCTTCGCTGCCGGAGGTTTATCGCAGAACCGGGCCAGCCGATACTGGGCTACGACGAAAATTTGTGGGTAACGGCCCTGAATTACCCCGCCCAAAGCACCGAAGATGCCCTGGAACTTTTCAAGTTGCTGCGCCGCTGTTCTTACAATCTGGTTAAGCCGTTGCCCGAAGCGGTCTGGTCCAACGAAGTTATTCACTCGGACAGCGGTCGAATGACTTTCGAGGAGTGGCTGGATATTTACAACAGTCACGTCCCCGACCACCTGGCGCAAATGCAAGCGACCTATGACGAATGGGTCAAACAGGGTTCGTAACAGTATAGAATTATTTGTTTAGGAGGAAGGCTGCGTGCCTGAAGCAATTGGTCTGGTAGTTCTTTTGCCCCTTTTGGGCTTTCTTGCCATCGCCCTGTTCGGACCCCGCATGAGCCAACGAGGCGCGGCTTACCTGGCCTGCGGAGCGATTGGTCTGGCTTTCCTGGCTGCCGTAGTTACCGCCCTTACGCCGCTGATTTCCAGCAGCAAGTGGGGTTCTTACGGCCTTTATCAGTACGATTGGACCGTCGCCGGAAGCTGGAAAGTAACCTTTGGCCTGGCCGCCGACCCCCTCTCGGCCATTATGGCCCTGGTCGTAACCGGTGTAGGCTTTTTAATTCACATCTATTCGGTCGGTTATATGACCGAAACAGGCCCAGACGGCCAGGTACACCCTGAGAAGGATTACCGCCGCTTCTTCGCCTATCTGAACCTGTTCGTCTTTGCCATGCTGCTGCTGGTAACAGCCGACAACTTTGTCTGGTTGCTGGTAGGCTGGGGCAATGTCGGCCTTTCCTCGTTCCTGTTGATTGGTTTTTACAAGAACAAACCGAGCGCGGTAGCTGCCGCCCGCAAAGCTTTCGTGATGAACACGATTGGTGACGTGGGGTTACTACTGGGTATTTTTGTGATTATCGCCAATACCGGCTCGGCCAGTTTCAGCCAAGCCCTTATCAGCCCGGCCCTGGCGGTGGGTGACTGGCGCGAGTGGGCCGCTATGCTGCTGCTAATCGCAGCCGTGGCAAAATCAGCCCAGTTCCCGCTGCAAACCTGGCTGC
>JAYSYV010001266.1:0-1021 GCA_043727245.1 Chloroflexota bacterium
GTTCAAAAATCAAGGGATGAGGAAGTAAAGCAGCCAGTGGAGTAAAAAGAAAAACCGGCCCAAGTTGATCCCCTTGAAGAAATAATGTTTGGGAAATTGGATGGTGAAGTATGAGTAATTCTGTCCAACACTTCAGGCCTCATTCCTCTGGCATCTTCATCCAAAGCCAGCTTTTGCCAACTAACAGTCGAAATTCTCGGGCCCACTCCATCCTAGAATTTATCGGGACAGATGGAATAGCCAGCCTGGAAAATTTGCACCATAAATTCTGGCCCGAAGGGAGGGTTCAGTCCTGCCGGAGGTATTTAAGGCAACTTGAAAAAGCTGACTGGCTTAAAAGTTACATTATTCAAGTTTGTAAGCCCGGGCAACTTGTTTTTACCCTCACCGCAAAAGGAGCAACCTCGCGTTTTAACCAGGCTGCTCGTAAAAATCTCATGATTGGTTTACCGGCTAACCAGGAAATAAAACAGCAGTTATTCGCTCAACAGGCCCGGCTTCTCCTTGAAGCACAACTTGCTTGTGATGGTAAGCGAATAATCGCCTGGCAAAACGAACGACAACTTCGGCGTGAAACCATCCGAAAAATTAAATCAGGCCAATCAACCCTGAACGCTTTGAACGAAATAGCCGATGCACGAATGACTGTTTCCGACGAAACCGGTCGAACTTTCAGTCAGGAAATTGAAATTGATGGTGAGTACTACGGCCAGATGCTCAAAACCAAACTTGAAACCTATGGCCGGAAGGGACTTCCCCTTTTATGGGTCACCACTCAGAACAGGGCTGCCAGAATAAGGAAGGAAATAGCTCAGGCTAATATAACTAATATATCTCTTTTGGTTCTTGAAAGTTATTAAATGTCCCTGACTATAGGTTGACATAATTATAGGTGAGCAAAATGGTAATTGAAATAGAACCTTATCTAATTACTAAACCTGTTGGTGACGCTGAAAAGTATATTACCCCTCGAAGGCGCCACATATTACAACTACTGGCCCAGTACCGCTTTCTTACAACC
>JAYSYV010001267.1:0-1020 GCA_043727245.1 Chloroflexota bacterium
CCGGTGGCGGGTGGGGTAAAGGAGGATGGGGTTATGGCTAACAGATACACACCAATATGTACCGCACTGGGCGAAACGAAAACTGACCTGATAAAGCAAGCTCTCAAAGAAAGATTTTCCGCAGAAGTCTATGTTACCACCGTACACATTCACGGTCATATAGGCGATGATGATGTTCAAATAGAGTATGGCGTGAGAATGAGTATGACTAATACCAGCTATACCGCTAAAGAAGTTAAATCCTGGGTCAATGGATTTTTATTTGCAAAGTTTGGAGAGTAGAAGTGAACAAGGTAGGTTTAACTACTAAAGTTGAGAATGCGGCCTGGCAGTTTGGGTGTGAGGCTTATGCTAACCGTGAGCCTCGTAACCCTGGTCCGGACTACCGTTCTGACATAGCACATTATACAGAGTACAAAACCTGGGAAGCTATGCCAGCCGAAGAACAGCAAAGGCTCAGGCAAATATTCTGGGCCGGTTGGGATAAAGAGAAAACAAACCATTAGCCACCATAAGGTCGTATTCGTGGTCGAGTTTAAAAGAGTTTGAGGAATAGCATACCTGCGCCGGGGCAGACGGTGGCGGGTAAAGGAGGAGGGGGTTATGACAATTAACGATGAGATACTGGACAGAGTTAGACAATTGGAAGTTCTTTGGAAACTTAACGAGGTTCAGATAGAACAGCTTGCTGACCACTTCAAAGAACTGGTGGCAGAAACCCAGGAACAAATAGCCACTAAGCTTTTTAACATAGGGGAAGAACTTATCAGGAATGGTCAATGGATGCCTGGTGAACGGATACAACAGGCTGGTGCTATGTCAAGGGCTATGGTGTTGTTTGACCCTAAACTTAAAGCCAGGCCATTGTTCAAAGATTAGCCCCGGTATTGATATTCAAACGGTAAAGGAGGTAGGGGTTTAGTCATGCCCGATATGCAGATTGATTACACCAGGATATGCCCGGCCTGTGGCAACACAGCAAACGGGGTTGGTTTCGTAGCCTGGCACGATTGCCCGGCA
>JAYSYV010001268.1:0-3496 GCA_043727245.1 Chloroflexota bacterium
GTTCAAGTAAGCCATTTAATAATAAAAAGTTGAACTTGTAGGACCGGGTTAACGATTAGGAATTCGGCCCTGGCGAATATCATTACCTCCAAGAGGGGCACCGAAAAGCGGCGCGAAAATGCAAAAATCGAATACACCGGCCGCCAGTGGTACTAGCCCGACTGCGGCCACGATCCAACCCACCAGGTTTCCAATCCAGAAAACTCCCAGGGCCAATAGTACTAACCCTGCCACAATACGTAGACCCCGCCCCAGAGGGCTAGCCATGAATAACGCAAATGCCATAATATTGCCTCCAATTTTAATCTCTCAGGGTTGAATTCCCCGCTGCTTGCGGCGTATCCTTGTGAGAATAATCCGCTAAAAATACTCCGCCGCTTGCGGCGGGGAAATTTATTAAAACTGCTTTATATGTCTTACAAAGTAGTCTGCATGACCCCGTTACTACCAACCTCATAATAGTGGACAGGTTTGAGGAAACTTTATGGGAAATTTAAAGAAAGTATGAAGATTTTATATTAGACCCCGCCGGGTATTAAATCCACAATTACTTATCCATCCGGTATAAAACCAGCTTTGTTAGGGCCAATACCTCTAAGTGGCCCAGGCCGGCACTTTGAGCCAGTTTGGTAAGGTCGGCCGGTTTGAGGCGGTGCGCCAGGGGAGGCCCCATCTCCTCCTCGCGATAAGCCCACTCCAGTACCGCTACCCGCTTATGGCTTACCCGCCGGGCTTCTTCCAACGCCTTGAGCGGGTCGTCCACTTCATGCAAGACCACTCCTAAAAAGACCAGATCAAAGGCGCCATCGGGAAATGGCAAGGCTTCGGCCGAAGCCTGGCGTAAATCGGCCTGGGGTAAGAATCTTCGGGCCTCTTCAAGCATAGCCGGGTTTTCATCGATGCCTGCCGCTACCAGGCCCTTTGTGGCAAACGCCTCGGCAAATACTCCACTTCCCGTCCCAACATCAAGCATAATCTTGAATTTGCCATCTGCCAGGCAAAGCTCAACCACGCGCGCCACTTCCAGCCGTTCCAGGTGTTCGGGCGTTCGTAAACGGGCTACGTCACTAAATTTCTTACTATCACTATGGTTTCCATGATCATGCATATTCCCTGCTGTCTCCTTTTCTGCTTTGCTTCGCTTGTGTTTGTGTTGTTCAACATTTTAAATAGTATAGTATGCTTCCTCTAACTCAGAGGGAGGCTAAAATGAACCGTGGTGCCTTTTCCCGGCTCACTTTCAATCCAAATGTCACCTCCCTGGGCTTCCACCAGCCGCCGCACAATCGTCAAACCAATGCCGCTGCCCCCGGTGTTACCGTGCCTCGACCGTGACCGGTCTACCCGGTAGAAACGTTCAAAGATATGTGACAAGTGTTCCGGGGCAATTCCTATCCCGCTATCCTGCACCGTAAACTCTACTCGCTCTGTCTCCTGGCTGACCGTAAGCCTGACATGACCGCCTGTGTCAGTATAATGTAGGGCGTTCGCCAGCAAATTTATCAAGATTTGTTCTAACCGGTCGCGGTCGGCTTTCACGTTTAGCCCCTTGGCCGGTTCGGACGAGGCTGAAACTTCCAGCCCGATGCCTTTAAACTCGAATTGAGGCCGGACTTTTTCGGCTACTTCTTGCATAAATTCGAGAGCGGGCAGCTTTTCAAGTTTTAGTTTCAGGGTGGGGGAGTCCAGTTCGGAAAGCGTGCCTAACTCCTGGGCTAGCCGGTGCAACCGCCTGGCTTCGCGCTGGATCCGGCCAAAGTTAGCCGGGGTTGGTTCCAATACTCCGTCAATCAGCCCTTCCACGTGCCCTTCGATGGCCGTTAAGGGCGTTCTTAATTCGTGGGCCAGGTCAGCTACAATCTCCCGGCGCAGTTTCTCATTGTGTTCCAGGCTGCCAGCCATTTGATTGAAAGCGGCCGCCAGTTCGGCAATTTCTTTTACCTTTGGCGCAAGCACTTTCTCCTCATAGTGACCGGAAGCAATCCGGTTGGCCGCTACCACCATCTGGTGTAAAGGCCGGGCCAGTCTGGCGCTCACAAAAATTGAGATAATAACGGCGGCGACCAGGGAAGCCAGGGCGGCAGCCAGGAGGGAGTTCTGGACACCACTATTGAAGGCGGTGTTAAGGGCTTCGATACCAGCTTCACTACTACCTTTTTCGGCCAGGATGTCGCGAATATCGGCCCGGAAAAAGGCGTTGGCTATCAAGCTGGCTGCGCCAAAGAGGGTCAGAACCCCTACCACGATAATGATGAAATAAGAAGCGAAAAGCCGCCATCGCAGGCTTATTAGCATCTACTACTCCTCAACCTTTTGGGCGGAATTATCCCTATCTGGTATGGTGGGGGACAATTCAAAGCGGTACCCCACTCCCCAGACCGTCTTAACCGGTTGCCCGGCTCCGGCGGTTTCGAGCTTTTTACGTAACTGGCCGATATGCACGTCCACCACCCGCTCATCCCCAAAAAAGTCGTATCCCCAGATTATTTCCAATAATTTCTCCCGGCTGAAGACCCAGTTGGGCCGTTCAGCCATTATTAGAAGGAGATCGAATTCGGTACGAGTCAGTTCCAGTAGCTGGTGGTTAACCCGGACCTTGCGGGCTTCCGGTTCAATTAGTAATGTCCCAAATTCCAGGTGGGGCGAAGGTATTGAAATGGCGGCTGAAAGTGGACCGGTACCGGTATTGGCTCTCCGCGAGCTGTCAAGCTGCTGCCTTCGGAGAGCTGCTTTAACCCTGGCGACCAGTTCGCGGGGCGAGAAGGGTTTCGTCACGTAATCATCGGCACCCATAGTCAGGCCAACCACCCGGTCTATTTCATCCGTGCGAGCGGTAAGCATCAGGATATAGACCGGCGACTCGCCCCGCAGAATGCGGCAGATTTCAAGCCCATCCATTCCCGGCAGCATTAAATCGAGGATGATTAAATCAGGATGGTGGTGACGGGCCATTTCCAGCCCCTGCTTGCCCTCGGTCGCAACTTCGACCTGATAGCCTTCCCGGTCAAGATAGCCTTTAACCAGGCTCCAGATGCTCTCTTCGTCCTCGATTATGAGAATTCTTGGATTGCCACTGCTGGTATTTTCCGTCAACTTTTGCTTACTCTCTTCCTGGAACTTTTAGAGGACTCCTCGCACAAACCTATTGTTTTGAGTATAACCCCTTAAGGTAAAAGTTTGCATTAAATGTATCGAACTTCCCTGAAATGGGTTTGTCAGTCCAGGACATACAAGGCTCTTTCTTGAGCCTCAGAGCAGTATGTTACAGCGATATCTAGAAAAGAGTGCGAAAGATCATGTAAATTCCCAAAGCCAGGACTAACCAGGCAAAGATTTTCCGGAGGGTTTTGTCCGGCAGTTTGCTTGCCAGCCTTGCGCCTAGGGCGGTACCGCTTAGTCCGGCTACCAGCAAAGCGGCCGCCAATCCCAGGTCCAGGCCGAGTAAAGGCCAGCGCCCCAGCAAGGCCGAGAATGAGTTCAGAGCAATCACCAGTAA
>JAYSYV010001269.1:0-1019 GCA_043727245.1 Chloroflexota bacterium
CCTCATAGGCCGTTATCTGAGCTTTGGCATCGCCTGGGTCGTAGTTTACCGTATCGGCATTATGATTAATTAGTCGGGTCACATTCTGGCCCACGCGAGAGGCGGCCCGAACGCCTTTTACAAAAGAGTAATTGGTGAAAGTGGCGTAAGTGGGGCTATCAAGTGTCACCTGGGCATCGCCCACCACCGGGATTTCAGCCGGAGTAGCCACGTTAATCGGGTTCAGGGTTTTTTGTTCGCCCAGGTCGCTGGTCTGAATCCGGCCTGATACCAGTTCTTTCACCAGAGTTCCACCCCGGATATACCATTTGCTGTTGGCCGGTTGGCGCGGGTCAATTTCCATACGGCCTTTATCGTAGTGGCGGAAAGCCCGCTCGATGTAAGTGCCGGAAGCGGTGTAGCGATAGCGGTCCTTGTAATCATAATTCAGCGGCTCCGGTCCCCACACCCAACTCCGGCTGATGATGCCATCGTAGACCAAATCTTCGGTTCTGGCCCACAATAGGCGGAAAGAAGTCACCTGGTCAGGATTGGCGGCTTCGGCGGCAGTTGGTAGCATCACAAGATTGCAACACAGTAAAATTGCTAACCCGATAATAATGCGGCGAAAAGCATAATTCATAGTACAAAAATTCCTGTTCCTTCTAAGAAATTAATCCATTGAAAACTATTCAGGCGCTAAAGGATTTATAAAAAGGCTTATTAAACCCGAACAAAACAGTCTTTCAAAGACTGCCAATAAATTGATTATAGCATAACAAACCCCATAAGCTAATTCGCTAATTTAAGAGTAAACCTGGCCGGGTTCAGGGTCCGGGTAGCATAAGGCGAAACGACTACCACAGCCTGTTTGTAGGGAAAGGTTTGCCGCCCGGCATTATTGCCGTCTAAATTCAGGGTCTGGATGCAGGTTTGGCCGTTAGCGGCGGTTGCCAGGTCAGCCGTCTTAACATCCCCGCAAGCCCCGTCCCGGCTGATAACCTGGACCCCGAAATGCTGAGGCAGAGTGATATTAGAGC
>JAYSYV010001270.1:0-1019 GCA_043727245.1 Chloroflexota bacterium
AGTACGCCACATATTTATTGCAACCTTCAGGACGAAGATTAGGACAGTTTTCAGGTCTTAACACAATAAATATTTGCGAAATATACAACATACTGTATCAAAATCATTCAATTACACTATATATAGAAAAGGTTTTATCTAAACACCAATCTATTAGACTGTTACACTTTTACATCAAACTCCAACACCATTGAAACTTCGTTAAACTTAGCTTCAGAATTCTAAATGTAGGCAATAACTGGCAAATTATCTTTATTTTCAGGTCGCGGGTTTATCCGCGATAAAACTTCGATTTATAAGTAATTAAACTGTAGGAACGGCTGAAGCATATATTTAGCTACATATTATCTATAGCAATTTTTAGACCTTTAACGCTGCTTTTATGAACATGAAACGCTATCTTTTTATTGAACAATACCTTTTATTCTAGCAATTCTAAACACTGGTTAGTTTGATAAGGGCGCTGGCAAAATGCCCCCCTAATTCGGGTAATATGCCCAGGCTCATCAGGCTTTGCCCACTGGCAATAATTTCCTGTCCCTCTTTTAAGCCCTCGATGCGGTAGCGCCGCAAGGGGTCAAGACCACACAGGCGCACGCGAGTAGCCGCCTGCCAGTAGTGGTCGGTATGCCGGAAAACAAAGACCACCGCTGCGGTTCGGTCCAGTGTGACATATTCAAGCGCGGCCAGACTGCCGCTGCGGGGTGACACCAGCCGGTATAAATTGCCTTCCTGGACGATAGGCCGGATAGCCTTGTATTCCCGGACCAGCCCTGCTACTTCCTGTTCTTTGGCCGGGGTGTAGCGGTTGAGGTCGTTGCCCAGGCCGAGAGTGCCGGTCATGGCCGAATGAAAGCGATAACGCAAGTTGAGAGCCTGGTTGTTTATATCTTTAGAGCCGTTTGATTCCGTCACCCAGGCCACCATCGTTTTAGTGGCATATGCCAGCGAATAACCCTCCTGAATGAAAAGGCGGTCGAAGGGGTCGGTATTGTCGCTCGGCCAGATCTGGTCAAAAT
>JAYSYV010001271.1:0-1017 GCA_043727245.1 Chloroflexota bacterium
TGGCACAATTTGTGCTTTGTGACTACTTAACGACAAATGCGTCAACTTAGTGCTTGTAAAGATTCAATTTGCTTTCGTGTGAGGCACAAGGTAATCTAATTTCACCTCACGATTTTACAAGTTAATTCTTTACACCTACTTAGTCTGAGTCTTTTGTATCAATGAGAGATTTGGAACCTCTACATAAAGCCAGGAAGAAATTTCTTCCTTACCCCCTGATGAGAAGGTAGAATGGTTTTTGAATTAGAGAAACCAGTTGGCCTCTTGCGGGTGATGATGCTAGGAGAAGTTTATAGCAAAGCTGGCCGCAACGTTGTGGTCGCGCACCTTTCCAGGTTGAGGCGAGAATATCGGGTTGATCTGGTAATAGCCAACGGCGAAAGCGCCGCCGGTGGACATGGCCTGACCGTCGGTACGGCCCAGGAGCTTCTTAAAAACGGAATAGATGTAATAACTTCTGGAAACCGTATTTTTGATCAGCGGGAGATGGTCGAGTGGTTGCGGACCAGTCCAGCCGAACCGGTCTTGCGCCCTCTAAATTATCCAGCCGGTACACCCGGAAAGCCCTCTTTTCAGTTTAAAACGGCCCTCGGGACGGTCGAGATTTTAAACTTGAACGGTCGGGTTTATTTCAATGAAATGGACTCTCCTTTCCGAGTGGTAGACCAATGGTTAGACCAGCGCCAGCAAGCCGGAATAAATTTCCCGGTCGTGGTAGATTTCCATGCTGAAGCCACCAGCGAAAAGGTCGTACTTGGTTGGTATCTGGATGGTCGGGTGAGCGCGGTACTAGGCACTCACACCCGAACTCCTACCGCCGATGCGCGGCTTTTGCGCCACGGCACTGCCCATGTCAGCGATGTGGGCATGGTCGGCCCTTATCATTCAGTGGCTGGTCTGGAAATCGAGAGCGCTTTGAAACCATTTATCTCTCACCTGGCAGCCAGGGCGCGTACCAATAAACGGCAAGCAGGGCCGGTAATATTTAATAGTATTTTGCTGGATATTGAACCCATT
>JAYSYV010001272.1:0-3487 GCA_043727245.1 Chloroflexota bacterium
TAGCGGTTTCTACCCTGCACTGGAAACTTTTCGGCCAGCCAGAGGAGAATGGGGTTAGTTCGTTAGTCTTAAAGTAGGCGGTTGCCCTGAACGGCCTCACAAAAATAAAAGTGAGTAGTCCCGAAAATAGGGCTACCCACATTTATTACGCGGTTAAACTGTTTTACCCCTCAAGCAGCAGCGATTCAGGGTCTTCCAGCAGTTCCTTGACCCGCACCAGGAATTGAACCGCCCCGCTGCCGTCCACAATCCGGTGGTCGTAGGAGAGGGCGACGTACATCATGGGCCGGATGACTACCTGGCCTTTGATTGCCATCGGCCTCTCCTGGATTTTGTGCATACCCAGGATACCGACCTGGGGCGCGTTCAGGATAGGTGTCGAAAGCAGGGAGCCAAAGACCCCACCGTTGGTAATGGTGAATGTGCCGCCCTGCAAGTCGGAAAGAGCCAGCGAATTGCTGCGGGCCTTCTTCGCCAGGTCGCCGATTTCGCGCTCAATCTGGGCAAAGCTCTTGCGGTCGGCATCGCGAAGCACCGGCACGACAAGACCTTCTTCGGCCCCGACCGCAATCCCAATGTCGTAATAATGCTTCAAAATCATATCAATGCCCTGGATTTCGGCATTCAACTTTGGATAAGCCTTCAGAGCGCCGACCACAGCTTTGGTAAAGAAGGACATAAAGCCCAACGATACCTGATTGCGCTCCTTGAAGGCTTCCTTGCGCCTGGACCGAATTTCCATTATGGCGGTCATATCCACCTCGTTAAAGGTAGTCAGCATAGCTGCATTGTGCTGGGCTTCGACCAGGCGGGTGGCGATGGTCTGGCGGCGGCGCGACAGCCGAACCCGTTCCTCGCGGCCATTATTGTTGGATGAGGCCGTTGAAGGGGCCGGAGCCGTTGTTTGGGCCTGGACCGGGGCCGTTGAAGGGGCCGGAGCGGCAGGTTTCGGAGCCACCGGAGCAGGAGCCTGGACATTTTGAACGTAGCCCAACACATCCTCTTTCGTGACCCGGCCCGGCAGATTATTGCCCTTGACCTGGGAAAGGTCAACATTGTGTTCGGCGGCCACCAGCTTCGCCACCGGGGTCGCCAGGGCCGAAGTATTATTCCCACCGGATGGGACCACCGTAGCAGCAGCCGGAGAAGCCCCATAGTTAGGAGCAGCCTGGGCCTGGTCGGTAGTTGTAGCTGATGAAGGGGCTTGTTGAGCCGGGGCGGGAGCGGGAGCCTGGTCAGCCTGCTCTGCGCCATCGCCCAGGTTCGCCAGCGCTTCACCTACCGCGACCGTATCACCCTCTTGCCGGAGAATCTTTTGCAACACACCATTCTGTGGGGCCGGTACTTCCACGTTCACCTTATCGGTTTCGAGTTCCACCAGCGTTTCGTCCTGCTGGACGGTATCGCCCTCTTTTTTCAGCCATTTCGCGATCACCGCGTCTGTGATGGATTCGCCCAGCACCGGTACGCGAATCTCAATGCCCATGTGTGCCTCCATATTCTAAGATTGGCGAGCGTAACGCTCTTGCAATGATTTGTTCCTGTTCCTGCTGAAATCGTTCCATGAAACCAGTCGCCGGGGTCGAGCGGGCGGGCCGGGCAATTACATCCAGGCTCACGCCTTCCGGTAGAATTTCGGTCAGGCGTGGCAGCACATAGCGCCAGGCTCCCATATTTTGGGGTTCTTCCTGAAGCCAGACCACTTCTTTAATGCCCGGATAGCTGGCAAAGATGCGCGTCAATTCCTCAGCCGGGAAAGGGTAGAGCAGTTCGACCCGCACAATCGCCACGTCTTCGGCATTGGCCCGGTTATCGCTGGAGAGCAGGTCAATCGAAACCTTGCCGGTGCAAAGGACTACTCGGCGAATACTGGACGGGTTCGCCAGAGCCTGGTCATCATCAATGACGGGCCGGAAAGTACCCTGGGTTAGCTCCTGGAAAGTAGCCCCGGCGTTAGGATTACGGAGCAAACTTTTGGGTGTCATCACAATCAAGGGACGAGGGTCGCGTTTAATCTCAAAAGCCTGCCGCCGCAGCAAATGGAAGAACTGGGCGGCGGTCGAGCAGTTCGCCACCCGCCAGTTTTCTCCGGCGGAAAGAGCCAGGTAGCGTTCGAGGCGGGCGCTGGAATGTTCCGGTCCGGCCCCTTCGTAGCCGTGAGGCAGCAGCAGCACCAGGCCCGACTGCTGCCGCCACTTGGTCCGGCCCGAAGAAATGAACTGGTCAATAATCACCTGGGCCACGTTAGCAAAATCGCCGAACTGAGCTTCCCAGATGACCAGGGTATCTTCGGCCTCGACGCTGTAGCCGTACTCGAAGCCCATCACAGCCGATTCGGAAATGGGGCTGTTATAGATGGCGAAGGAGGCTTTAGCCTGGGGCAAGTGCTGGAGCGGAATATAAGTTGCGCCGGTCTTCTGGTCGTGCAGGACGGCGTGGCGGTGGCTAAAAGTGCCGCGCTCGGTATCCTGCCCACTCAGACGGATAGCTGTGCCTTCGGCCAGGATTGAGGCGAAAGCCAGGGCTTCAGCGTGGCCCCAATCAATGCCGCCTTCCGGTCCGATGGCCGTTGCCCGACGCTGCAACAGCCGGGAGAGCTTATAATTCGGGTTAAAGTTGTCCGGCCATTTCGAGATTTCGGCGTTCAAAGCGGCCAGTTGGTCAGCCGGAACCTGCGGCGGCTGGTTGAGCGCCAGCTTGCCATCGGTGGCGTAGTTTGCGCCCTCGTCGTCTAATTCCTCCGGTTCGGCGGGGTCCACCGGGAATTTCCCGCTGTCAGCCGCTTTTTTGGCCTGGTCCAAAACGGCCATAACTTCTTTCAACATGGTGTCGGCTTCCTCTTTGGAAACCATACCCTGCTGCTCCAAAAAGGTAGCGTAAACCTCGCGGACGGTCGGGTGGTTGCGAATGGTTTCGTACATCTGAGGCTGGGTGAAATTCGGCTCGTCGCCTTCGTTGTGGCCCCAGCGCCGGTAGCCCACCAGGTCAATCAGCACGTCCTTGTGGAAACGGTCGCGATAGGCTTTCGCCAGCCGCGCCGCGGTCAGGCAGGCTTCGGCATCGTCGGCGGAAACGTAGATAATGGGAATTTCAAAGCCACGGGCCAGGTCACTCGCGAAAGTGGTCGAGCGGTCGTCTTCCGGTTCGGTGGTGAAACCAATCTGGTTATTTACGATAATGTGAATGGTTCCGCCAACAGTATAACCGCGCAAGTTCCACAAATTCATGGTTTCGGCCACGATGCCCTCGCCGGGAAAAGCAGCATCGCCGTGAATGACGACAGCCAGACCGGCATCAACCGACTGGACCGGTACGCCCGGCTGAGTGCGTTCTTCCTGGACCGCCCGCGCCATGCCCTGGATAACAGGGTTGACGTATTCGAGGTGGCTGGGGTTCGGGGAGAGCAAAACCTTAATTTCCTGGCTGGTCACGTCATTCTTGATGACCGTTTCGGCCCCCAGGTGGTACTTTACGTCACCGCTCCAAT
>JAYSYV010001273.1:0-1013 GCA_043727245.1 Chloroflexota bacterium
ATTTTGCGTGAGTTTTGGTTGGAAAGCAAATCGGCTTTCTTGTAACTATTTGAGGCCCGGCACGTAATTATTCTTGAAGCAACAAATTAAAACATGACTGGAAAGTAGTATTCGTAAAAGGAGTAAGGACTATGGGCGGGAATTTCAAAGACTGGCGTTCCTGGACTAAGAGCGCCGGAGAAAAAGTCAACAATAAGAACTGGACCGGTTCGTCCA
Source organism: Chloroflexota bacterium (assembly GCA_043727245.1). Classification (GTDB taxonomy): domain Bacteria; phylum Chloroflexota; class Chloroflexia; order Chloroheliales; family Chloroheliaceae; genus 54-19. The sequence continues at coordinate 217 of JAYSYV010001273.1, forward strand.
AAGAATTTGTCGAAGAAATTAAAGTGAATAGCAAGAACATGGTTGAAGAAGTCGAACGCCTGCTAAAAGAAAGCGAAGTGCGCCGGTTACGCATTCGGCAGGGCGACCGGATACTGTTGGACTTGCCGGTTGCCTGGGCTGCCCTGGGCGCTTTACTGGCCCCCCCGTTAGCTGCGGTAGGCGCGATTGCAGCCGTAGCGACCGATTGTGTAATCGAAGTTACCAGGGTGGCTCCGGCGGATGCCCCGAAACCGTCTTCGGCTCCGACTGCGGTCAAACCTAAAGAACCGGCGGCCCGGTCTGCTAATCCTTCCCCCAATATTCCTAAAACCCCGGACGATTTAAACTTCCGGTAGTAGCCTGGATAAACTAGAATCTTAAATGTGTCTCGGTTAAGAAAATATAAACGGATGACGTTATACCTTAATTGGGAAACGTCATCCGTTTGTTTTTAGCAGATAATAATTTCTCACTGGCAGCGTAACCAGGGAACTTGCCAGCCGTGTTAAAATAGGGGAGTCAGCAACATAGCGTTAAGCGTAGAACGGTGAACGTTAGACAGGACAGATTTGGAAGAAGCACTATCATTTAATAAAATATTATCTACACGGTAGCATAGCCTGAATTCTAACGGGCTATAACGTTTAACGGTTTTACTACTGTCGCAGACTAATAAAAATATTGGAAAAATAATTTAAAACTATTCAGAGGTTTGAAAGTGGCAGAGAAGATAAATTTCCAGGAAAGCCTGGCAAAAATTATTGATACAAAACAACCTTTTTCCACCGGGGCGCTTT
>JAYSYV010001274.1:0-1013 GCA_043727245.1 Chloroflexota bacterium
TCGTTAAAGGGCAAACGGGTGCTTTTGCCGTAAACTTCCGAGGTGGAAGTAATCAGGACTTTCTTTTTCTTCTTGTTGGCCCATTTCAAGACCATTTCAGTGCCTCGAACGGTATTTTCGATGGTGTAGACTGGCGATTCGACCACCAGGAAGACCCCAACAGCCGCCGCCAGGTGGTAGACCGTATCGCTCAAATCCACCAGTTCGGCCAGGGCCGGTTCGTGGGCGATTGTATCAATCACATAATGAAACTTTGGATTGGCTTTCAAATGGGCGATATTATTGATGGAGCCGGTCGAAAGGTCGTCAATAATATAAACTTCGTCGCCCCGTTTGAGCAATTGCTCGGCCAGATGTGACCCGATAAAACCTGCCCCGCCGGTGATTAATGCTGTAGCCAATCGAAACTCCTTTAGAAAGTAGCCAGTAAATCAGGTTAGAACCTATCTAACTCTAAGCCCACAATTTTCCACCAAGCATCAGGTTAAGCCTGAATTTAACCCAGGGCCACCCTGGCGGCGGGTTGACGGGCGCGGCCCCTGGTTTCGCGGACGCGGGTTAGCAGACAGGCGCTCAAAATGTAATATAGGCCAATCAGCACGAACAGGCCGTTATAACCTAAAAAGCTGTCTACCACGAAACCGCCTACGAATGCCCCAAAAGCCTGGCATCCGGCGGTCGCCAGGTTGCTCAGACCCATAAACCGGCCCGCTTCATCCGCCGGTATCAGGTCAGTGGCATAGGCCCAGTCCACTGACATGAACGCCCCCCACGATGAACCGATTAAAGCGCCAAACCCGATAACCAGCAGTAAGGCGGTTGAACGAACCGGGTCCAGGTAATTTTGTTGAGCTTCAAAGCCGTTCAGGTTGCGGGCTGTTTCCACGGCTGAATTGAGTATAAAACCGGGTACTAACAGGCCGATGCCGCCTACAAACCCGATGGCAGTAGCCAGGAAAATCATGCGCTTGCGCCCGGTCTTTTCGGAAAGCACCGAAAACGGGTAAGCCGCC
>JAYSYV010001275.1:0-1013 GCA_043727245.1 Chloroflexota bacterium
AATGGCTGGAGCGTCTCGAAGCCAGAGCCAGGGAAGACCAGGAAACTAAGGCTCTGCTGGATAGCACACGAGAGTTAACGACCAGGCTTGAGGAGCCAAATATCCTGGCAGTATACCGGCTGGTCGAAATCTTCGGACTATCCCTGGTCAAAGAAAAGGTTGACAAAGCTCTGACTTTACATAAAGAAGCAGCAGTGCAGGGACCAGAGGCTTACAAGTCAAAAGAGAATCCGAGAGCCACCCGGCCGGAACACCGCCTGATCGGTACCGAGGTTGCCACCGCCAAAGGTCAGCCAAGAACGCCGGGAGGGATATTCTTCTTTCTCATGCGAGGGTATGTCACCAGGATAAGGTTAGCCTGGGAAGACCTGCGAGTGCCATGGCTACCGGATGAGGTCACTCAGAATACTGCTACTGGATCAGAGGCCCAAAATAACGAAGCTAATCCAGATGAAGGTTCTAAAGCAAACGGTAAGCGGAACCAGGATGGTCCAGAGGGAAGTGAACCTACAAGCGGTATCAGTAAGGTTACCGATCCTTTAGTAAATACACCGGCTACGGCTGCTAGAAGTGCCGCCACAGAAGTTTCAAGTGCCAGTAGTCTGTTACCAGGTGAGCAGGGAGTAAAACCCAGCCGGGGTAAAGTCGTTATTACCGGGAGCCCTACACCTGGTAGTCAGCTAAAAGTGGCTCCCCAGGGACTGGCCGGAGTGTTAGAGCTATTATTTGAGATTGAACCGGGTGCCAACCCTGCTAAAGGCTTACCGGTACTTGAAAAGACCTTGGTTAAAGTCTGGTTCACGGACAAGCAATACAATAAGATTAAACCAAGCCTTAACCCGGCTAGCCGGTATTTAATAGAAGGTGAGATAGGTGCCGGGATCAACAGCCAGACTTTCCAGCCTTTTATCCGGGTATTAACAACCCGTATAACGACCCTGGAGCTGGAGCAAGAAGCCAAGCAGAAGAAAGCTGAGCAGAGTAATCCAGCTTAAGGGCAATTATTATTCCTG
>JAYSYV010001276.1:0-1012 GCA_043727245.1 Chloroflexota bacterium
CACAATTTGCTGTGCCAGATGACGGTTTTCAGGAGGGTAAACTTGGTCAAGACCATGAGCTAATACTGCAATCGCCCTTCCACCGTTATCGAGGCAACCTTGATGGCCGAAAGTGTCACAGCCTAGGGCCAAGCCGCTGACTACAGTCAGTCCCTGTTCCGCGAAGCGCCTGCCAAGACGGCCCGCGGTAGCACTGCCATATTTAGTTGGCTGGCGGGTACCTATTAAAGCTATAGATCGAGTCTTAAGATTATGGTAGTCACCTTTTGTAAATAGAACGGCCGGGGGATTTGGGATTTCAAGCAACTGGGGAGGAAAATCGGGATTATTTGCGGTCAAGATAATTATTCCTAATTTTTCAGCCTTATTCAAGTTTTTGGTCGCTCTGGCAAAAGCTAATTCCAAATCAGCAAGAGTAGGTTGGAATTTTTTAACCGTAAAACCTGCAACTTCAGGCAGGAAGTCTTGTAGTTCCTTAAGATTTGAAGGTACCAGCTGGGATTCGGAAAGAAGCTTGTGAATTAACTTCCGGCTAACATCCGGGAATGAAAGCAAGGTCAGGATATAAAGCAGGGGTATTCCATTACCATCGCCTTTTTCGTAATTATTCGTTAAATCCATTTTAAATAATTTCTAGCGCCGCTTGCGCAATTGCTACACACTTAACCCTGGAAGCACCCGCCTCCATGAGAATATCCCGACAAGCCGAAAGGGATGCCCCGGTAGTTGTGACGTTATCTAGCAAAAGAATCTCCTGACCCATTATTCGATCCGGGGAAGTCACACTTATTGTTTTTTTGTGGGTAAAGTAGGAGCGGGAACCGGTTTTAGCAGCTTTTGGTACTGTAGTGTGCCTGTTTAACAAAGCAGATAAGTTTTCTCTTTGAGAAGATGGTATCAAACAGAGCTTCTCTACGAGTGCTTTAAGCTCGGGGTTAATTGAATTAGCGGTAGAAGATGGAACGACAACTACTGAAAACTCGGTCCCCAGGCTGGGATTAAGCAATTCAAA
>JAYSYV010001277.1:0-1012 GCA_043727245.1 Chloroflexota bacterium
GGAAGTAAGATTGCCAGAAGTATTACCTTGTTTGACCCTGATGAAAAGTTAGGCGTAATTTTACAGGCTACCCGCTTCCAGGTTGCACCTGGCTTTGGACCAGCCCCGGACGTGGCTTTTATCACCTCCGCAAATTTGCCCCCTACCATTAAGGGAGCCGTTCCGGTCCGGCCCGACTTAGCCGTCGAGGTATGGTCGCCCGGTGATTTAGATACAAAGGCGCACCGTGAAGAGGCCAGAGCAAAGATAAGGCGCTACCAGGTGGCGGGCGTGGTTATCGTCTGGGCCATCAACCCGCAGGAGCATAAGGTCGAGGTCTATCACCCCGGCCAGGCCGGACCGGTCCATGTGCTGGGAGTAAGTGAAGAACTATCCGGCGAAGATGTGATACCGGGCTTCACAATGTCGGTAAAGGCGCTGTTTGATTAGTAATAAGGAGCAACCCATTTTGACTAGATTTATGTGGGAAGTAATCCCCGGCAATCCTAGCCACGTTCCAGCAGGTTGAAAGCTTGATACGCGGGCCGGTACGGCAACAATGACCAAAATCTCTAACTCGCCGGAAAGATATGAAGTCTCTTTAAAAGGCCAAAAGGTCGTTGTAAGTGACTGGGAGCAAGCCGGGTCTCCCGAACATTGATACTGTTGGCGAACCCTCCATGGCAAAACTAGCCGACACCTGCTAATGTAAAGGCATTCAGTATTAGCAGTAAAAAGGAGGGTCTCAAATCATGTCACTTAAATCTGAACCAATCAGTCCGGTACCTGAACTAACCGCTCGTGTGGCCCACGCGGCCTTCTCAAAAGGCAGTCCTTTTATCAAAATGCGCGATGAACTCGGAAGCCTCTTTACTGATGAGATGTTTGCTCCGCTTTTCCCCAATGATGGGCAACCAGCCCTCGCTCCCTGGCGTCTTGCCCTGGTAACTATTATGCAGTTTAGTGAGGGTTTATCTGATCGAGATGCCGCAGATGCAGTACGAGGACATATTGATTGGAAGTATGCCCTCAG
>JAYSYV010001278.1:0-10499 GCA_043727245.1 Chloroflexota bacterium
GGTAATGTTATAATCAGCAGGTCGTTAAATTGGACCGTCTAAAACTTCTGGTTTTGGAATTTTGCGAAAGACCGCTTATGAGCCTGACAATTTCTAAAAAAGAATATTCCGGCGAAGAAGAAGATATTCAAGAACCCGAATTTGAAAATAGCGGCCACTGGCCGCGCACGATTATCGAAGCTTACAGCCACTGGCGGGGACCGTATACTCTTTATAATGCTGAAATGCTTTTGCAGGAGGAGCCGCTTGAACTTTACAACGGGTGGTTGGTCTGGGACAAGCTGACCGATTTTGAAGAACGGAGCTTTGCCGCCAATTTTGAGCAAATTCTGGCGATGGCGGCCAAACTGGCTCGTTACGGTCAGGCTTACCCCGATCAGGTGGAATGCCAGTTAAAGAAGGGCGATATTATTAAGCCGGACGTATGCCTGATTTCTACCACTCGCGCTACGACTAAAATAGCCCGGCGAGGCCGGAGGCGGCGTAGGCTCTTGCAGGGTGGGCCGGAACTGGCCGTGGAATTGCGTTCGCCTTCCAACACCAGGGCCGAGGAAGAACTCAAACGCCAGAAGTACTTTGCCAACGACACTTTGATTGTCTGGGATGTCCTTCCCGAAGAACACAAAATTTTGGTCTGGCGGCCCGAAGACCCCACTGTGAGCCAGGAATTTGGCGAAGGCGACATTATTGATTGTGAACCGTTGTTGCCCGGCTGGCGGAGAGCGGTAGCTGATTTCTTCAATAAAGAATTGACCGCCGAGGAAGTAATCGGCCATACCGTTCAGGAATGGCGCGAGGCAAGCCGCACCGAAGGATTGGTAGAAGGTCGCTCCGAAGGCCGGAAACAGGCTTTGCAGGAAATGATTTTATTGCAGGCCAACTCGAAGTTTGGTCAGGAATTGCCTGCTGACATAGCGGTTCGTGTGGGCCAACTGAGCATCGAGCAACTGACCGGCCTGGCTGTTACGCTGGCGACCAGTCCTGGCCTGACGGAGTGGTTGGACACCCTTCCAATCTAGCTCGATTGACTTAGCATAGTAAGGCCGTTAAAATACCAAACGTATCTACAGCTCACTTAATAATAAGCGGCTTAAGTAGAAAAGGAACTGCTCACATGACCCAGGCTCAAAGTACCCTGAACAAGACACCACTTGTTGAAATTCATAAACAGCTCAACGCTAAAATGATTGATTTCGGCGGCTGGTTGATGCCGGTCCAGTACAGCGGAATTATTGACGAACACAAAGCGGTCCGTAACGCTGCCGGGTTGTTTGACCTGAGCCACATGGGCGAGATTGAGGTTAGCGGCCACCAGGCTCTGCAATTTCTCCAGTATGTCACCACCAACGATGTCTCCAAACTGGCCGAGTGGCAGGCCCACTACACTTTTATGCTTTATCCCGATGCCGGTATCGTGGACGACCTGATTATCTACCGCCAGCCGGACAAATATTTGCTGGTCGTCAATGCTTCCAATATTCAAAAAGACTTGCTCTGGCTGAAAGAAACTCAGACCCTCAAAGGCTTTGACCTGACCATTCGCGACCGCTCCTGGGCTACCGCCCTAATCTCGATACAGGGTCCGAAAGCCCTGGAAATTCTGAAGCCTCACGTAGATATTGACCTGGAGGGGATTGATTATTACCATTTCGGCCAGGGTCAGGTAGGTGATGCTCCCGGTTTGATTGCCCGTACCGGCTATACCGGCGAAGATGGCTTTGAAATTTTCGTTAACAAAGTTTACGCCGAAAAGGTTTGGAACCTGCTCATGGCTGCCGGGAAGGACCAGGGCTTGCAGCCGATTGGCCTGGGCGCTCGCGACACTTTGCGGTTGGAAGCTAAAATGGCCCTTTACGGCAACGATATTGATGCCAGCACCAACCCACTGGATGCCGGGTTAGCCTGGGCGGTAAAGTTCGATAAAGGCGATTTTTGCGGTAAGCATAGCCTGTTGCCGGTCAAAAAGAATGGCCCTAAACGCAAGCTGGTTGGCTTCGAGGTCAAAGATAAAGCGATTGCCCGTCACGGCTACCTGGTGGCGAGTGGCGCTGAGATGGTCGGTAAAGTCACCAGTGGCGCTCCCTCGCCTACCCTGGGCAAAAATATCGGCCTGGCCTATGTGCCGGTCGATTCAAGTGCTATCGGTACAAAGCTGGAAGTGATTATCCGGGATAAGAAAGTTGAAATCGAGGTGGTTAAAACGCCTTTTTACACCCGGCCCGGTAAAGCCAAGAAAGCCCCGGCCAAAGATAAAGAAAGTATGTAAGGAAATCCCGTTCGGTCTACCTGGCCTAGGATGTATTGGAACAGGTATTAATCAGCAGTTCGTGAGAATTTGTGCCTTACCCGAATATTTGAATAAAAGCTAAATTAGCAAAGGAGAAGTTGATATGGAATTTCCTGGGGACCTGAAATATAGCAAAGAACATGAGTGGGTCCGGCTGGAAGGCAATGTAGCCGTTATCGGTATCACTGAATTTGCCCAGGACGAACTGGGTGATATTGTCTACGTAGAGCAGCCTAAAGTCGGTGATACGGTCAAGCAGAACGAACAGTTCGGCGTGGTCGAGTCGGTCAAGACCGTTTCCGACCTGTACAGCCCGCTATCGGGAGAGGTAGTTGAAATAAACGAAGAAGTTACCAGCAGCCCGGAGAGTATTAACAAAGACCCTTACGGGACCGGCTGGATTATCAAGGTTAAGACCAGCGACTCTTCTGAACTGGACAGCCTTCTGACCGCCGATGCCTACAAAGAAATGATTGGCCAATAGCCTCAAAGGCAATCTTTAACGGCTCTGTCGTTAGAAATTGCCTTTCCACTTAGAAGCAGGTAAACAAGAATTCAATGAACTATATTTCCCATTCGGATACGGAACGGGCTGAAATGCTTGAAAGTCTCGGCCTGAAATCGGTCGAAGAACTTTTTGAAGTAGTGCCGCGTCACGTTCGTTTCCCCGAACTAAAATTGCCTAAAGCCCTTTCGGAATTGGAAGTTACCCGGCTTATGTCGGATTTGAGCGGCCAGAATACCAACGTCCTGAGTCATCCCTGTTTCCTGGGAGCCGGGGCTTACCGCCATTATGTACCTAGCGTCGTCGGCCACCTGGCCGGACGGTCCGAATTTTTCACAGCCTATACTCCCTACCAGCCGGAAGTCAGCCAGGGTACTCTCCAGGCTATTTACGAATTCCAGACCATGATGGGTGAACTTTATAATATGGAGGTCGCCAACGCTTCGATGTATGACGGAGCCAGCGCCCTGGCCGAAGCTGCTATCATGGCCGTGAACGTGACCGGGCGGAACAAAATAATCCTGCCCCGAACCATTCACCCCGACTCACGCGCCGTCACCCGGACTTATACCGAACCGCAGGGCATTATAATCGAAGAATATGCCACGGTCGAGGAAGCCCTGTACCACCTGGACGACTCGACCGCCGCTTTGCTGGTCCAGCAGCCGGATTTCCTGGGTCAACTCCTGGACTTGCAAAAGCTGTCCGATGCCGCACACGCCCATAAAGCCCTTTTTGTAGTGTCAGCCTACCCGACTGCTATGGGCCTGTTCAAACCGCCGGGCGATTTCGGGGCCGATATTGTGGTCGGTGAAGGCCAACCCCTCGGCATGACTTTATCTTTCGGCGGGCCATATGTCGGTATTTTTACCTGCCGCAACGAATTTATCCGGCAACTACCGGGCCGTATCGTTGGCAAAGCCCTGGATAAGAATGGCAAGCAGGGCTATGTCCTGACCTTGCGGACCCGTGAGCAGGATATTCGCCGGGACAAAGCGACCTCGAATATCTGCACCAATGAAGGCTTGATTGCCCTGATTGTCACGATTTATCTTTCCGCGATGGGCAAGCAGGGGTTGCGCCAGGTAGCCGAACAGAGCTATCACAAGGCCCATTACGCCGCCGCCGAGATTGCCAAGTTGCCGGGTTACGAACTGGCCTTTGACGGTCCTTTCTTTAATGAGTTCGTAGTGCGCTGCAAGTCGGTCGAAAAGGTCCAGGAGGCTTGCCGGGCTGCCGGAATTATCGGCGGGTATTCCCTGAGCGAAGTCTATTCCGACCTGGCCGATTGTCTGCTTTTCTGCTGCACCGAAATGAATACCCGCGAGGAAATTGACCGGCTAGTTGAAGTCCTGGGCCAGGTTTAGGCCGCTATGACTTTTGAGGATGAAGCCCTGGGAGACGATTCGGACCAGGCTTATGACGGGGACGAAGTAGCAGAGCCGGTAAAAGCTTCCCGGTTCGGGCCGGTAGATAACTACAACCGGATTGCCTATTACTACGACCTTGAATATAAGCAGCGAAGCCAGGATATACCTTTTTTCCTTGATATGGCTCGCCGGGCTGGTACTAAAGCGCGTATTTTAGAAGTGGCTTGCGGCACTGGCCGGGTCAGTCAGGTTTTGCTGGAGGCGGGTTTCAATGTTACCGGGTTAGATATTTCGGGGAAAATGCTGGCCCTGGCTGAAAGAAAACTGCTCGACTCTTCAGAGGAAATACGCGAACGAGGGCGCTATGTCCAGGGCGATATGCGCGACCTGGACGCGACCCTGGGCAGCGAACAATTCGACCTGATTTTTATCGCGATAAATTCTTTCCAGCACTTGCGGACTCAGGCCGACCAGATTAAATGTTTGCAATCTATCCGCAAGCATGTTGCTCCAGCCGGACGCTTTATCATGGATGTCTTTAATCCCGAAGATAAAGACAGTTTCGCATCAGATGGCCGCATGGAATATAACGGAGAGGTCTACAATCCGCTTACAGATAGTAACGTCCATATCTTTGTTAGCACTCTGGCCTATCCAGCCACGCAAAAGCGGGTTCATCATATTTTTTATGACGAAACTTTCTCGGATGGAACGGTTAAACGCACCGTCAATGTTTTTAACCTGCGCTATCTTTACCGTTTTGAACTGCAATTGCTATTGGAAAGGACCGGTTTCTCCATAGAAGACCTTTATGGCGACTATGACTTCGAGGAATACGGCGAAGGCAGCTCCAAATTATTGTATGTCTGCCGTCGCGGTTAACTCAAAACTTTTATTCTTTAGACTTTTATCTAGTGACAGGAGTTGGGCCACATGAATGCCCCTTTGGAACCATTAATTTACGACATCAGCCGCCCAGGCCGCATCGGTTTTTCGCTACCCGCACTGGACGTGCCGGTAGCGCCTGTTCCGGCTGAGTTGGAACGCGACCCCGAACGTCTGGGTCTGCCGGAAGTCAGCGAACTGGACGTGGTGCGCCACTTCACCCATTTGTCGCGCCTGAACCACGCCATTGACATTGGCTTTTACCCGCTGGGTTCCTGCACTATGAAGTATAACCCCAAGCTGAATGAAGATGTGGCCCGGATGCCTGGCTTCAACTGGATTCACCCTTTGCAGCCGGAAGAAACAGTCCAGGGCGCTTTGCGGGTTCAGTACGAATTGCAAAACCTGCTGGCCGAAATCGCCGGATTCGAGGCAGTCACGCTGCAACCGGCTGCCGGGGCGCAGGGCGAACTGGTCGGCGTGCTGACCATCCGGGCCTACCACCAGGCGCGAGGCGATACCCAACGCACCAAAATCCTGGTCCCCGATGCCGCCCATGGCACTAACCCGGCGACGGCTGCGATGTGCGGTTTCCAGGTAGTCACCATAAAGTCCGACAAGCGCGGCAACGTGGACCTGGAACACCTGGCGAAACTGGTCGGGCCGGATACCGCCGGGCTGATGCTGACCAACCCCAATACCCTGGGTCTTTTCGATGAACATCTGGTCGAAGTGGGCGAAATCGTTCACAAGGCCGGTGGCCTGATGTACGGCGATGGCGCGAATTTTAACGCTATCCTGGGCATCGTCAAGCCGGGCGAGGTTGGGTTCGATGTGATGCACATCAACCTGCACAAAACCTTCAGCACCCCTCACGGTGGCGGCGGGCCGGGCAGTGGCCCGGTCTGCGCCAAGGCCCACCTGGCTCCTTATCTGCCGACTCCGGTCGTGGATAAAGAAACCAAAGACGGCCAGGACCGCTATTTCTTCCGCAAAGTCCCCGCATCGGTCGGCAAGGTCCGCTCGTTCTGGGGCAATTTCGGGATGCACGTTCGGGCCTACACCTATATCCGGGTTCATGGGGCTAAGGGGTTGCGCGAAATTAGCGAAAACGCCGTCCTCAACGCCAACTACATAATGAACAAACTGAAGGACACCTACGACCTGCCTTACGACCGGACGTGTATGCACGAATGCGTCTTGAGCGGCAGAAAGCAGAAGCAGAAATACGGTGTTCGCACCCTGGACATTGCCAAACGGCTGCTCGATTTCGGCTATCACTCGCCCACGATTTACTTCCCCCTGATTGTGGAGGAAGCGATTATGATTGAGCCGACCGAAACCGAGAGCAAGACGACCCTGGACGAGTTCATTGCTACCATGCTTCAAATCGCCCACGAAGCCGAGGAAACCCCCGAACTGGTCAAGAACGCGCCCTATACCACACCGGTCCTGCGCCTGGACGAGGCTACCGCCGCCCGCAGACCTGAGATTCGCTTCCGCTGCTTCGGTTGATAATTACTTTTTAGAAAAAACCTTCAGGTAGCCAGGGCCGCCCGGTCTACGGCGCTTTTCCACCCGGCATACACTGCTTTTTTCCAATAGGCATATTTTTGGTAGCATTCCACGCTGGACAAAGTTCAGGTGGAATGCTACCAAAACTAATCTGCAACCTTTTCAAAGACCAGGACCGGTTTTTTCAGCAGAGGGGCAGAGTAAGCTTTCAGCCAACGACCGCCCGCCACTAATGGAGCATCTGGGCCATCCCAAAAATCGCGCCATTGTCCGCTCGGAAGGTAAACATCACGGCTGCTAGCCCCTTCTTGTATAACCGGCGCTACCAAATAAGCTGGCCCAAACAGGTATTGGTCTTCGAGCTGGCGGCAATTCAGGTCGTCAGGCCAGTCCAGCACCAGCGCACGCATCAAAGGTTCGCCGGTCCTGGCAGACTCGCGTCCGGCAGCCTGGATATAGGGCAACAGTTCGATACGCAGACGAACCAGTTTGGCAAAGGCTTCGACCAACCAGGGCGTGCCGTTTTGGTCGGCGATATTCCAGGGCGTGCGGTCGCGCAGAGGAGGCCGGAAGGCGTTGTACTCCGAGTGATATTGCATAATCGGGCAGAAAGCCGCCATACCGGTCGCTCGCAAATAAAGCTCGGAAGTCGGCAGTGGTCCGCTAAAGCCGCCTATATCCCAGCCCCAGAATGGAATACCCGATAGCCCGACGCTCAACCCGGCTACAATCGAATGCCGGAAAGCCTCAAAAGTAGAATTTTCGTCCCCAGCCCAGTGGGTAGGCGCGTTCTGGGAACCGGCAAACCCGGCCCGGCTAAAAGTAACACCGTCCCGGTTGGCCGCTTGCAGGGCATCGAAATACATCTGAGTATAAATCCGGGGATAGGCGTTGATTAGCTCGGAACCGCGCCGCCCATCGTGAAAGCGCAGGTCGTTGCCCCAGAGATGTTCCCCACCATCGGTCTTGTAACCGTCGATCCCTAATTCTTCCAGCAGATAAGCTCGTTTCGCCATCCACCAGGCGCGGGCGGCGGGATTAGTTACATCCAGCACGTAGGCTTCGTTGAACCAGATACCCGGATTACGGTAAGGCGTTCCGTCAGCGTTCCGCACCACGTAACCTTGTTCGATAGCATATAGGCTATCGCGGCGATGCTGTTCCAGGCTGTCCAACTGCGGTTTTTGCCCGGCCAAAGACCGTTCGGCCATACTCAGCTCGACTTCCTCGAAACTCTTCAGGACCGGAATTTGCCACAAAATTACTTTAATACCGCGCCGGTGTAACTCATCAATCATGCCTTTAGGGTCGGGCCAATGCCCGGTGGCCGGAAAGCTGAAATCGGACAGACGGAGTGGCAGGACCGGGTCGCAGGGAGTATAGGTCGCGTCGTTAAAAACATAAAAAGTGGTTTCATCGGCCCAGGCTTCGATAACAACCACGCCCACCGGCACACCGGCTTCCTCGCTCCGTTTCACTTCTAGCATTACTTTGGCCTGGTTGTTCCACTCGTTGCCGCTTATCCAGAGCGTGTAAATCCAATCCGGCGGCAGAACTGGCTTACCGGTCAGGCGGGTGTAGGCATCCAAAATCTGGCGCGGCGGGCCGCTAAAGAAATAGAGGTCCAAAGATTGCCCCGGCAACTCCACCTCGCAGGACAGCGGCCCCTCTTCAGGCAGTTTGAAACGTGCATACGCGCTGGTATCCAGGTAGAGGCCGAAACCGTCCGGTGAAAAGCCAAACGGAATAGGTAGATAAGTCCGGTCACCCTGGCTCTTGTACTGCTCGTAGACCCGAATGTCGGGGGTCAAACCACGCTGGTTGAGCTTATCAAAACGCTCCCCCAGGCCGTAGAAATCGGCACTTTGCTCCGAAAAGTTTAAGCGAATCGACTCAAGTTGGCCGCCCGGCGTTAGTAAGCCTTCAAATAAAGGAGTAGCGCTCCGCAAACCGCCCAGGCCGCTAGTTGACTGTATTACCAACCGGGCCTGTTTGCCATTTCCTTCGATAGTTAATTGGACCTGACCGTTAACAAGTAGCGACTCTTCAAATTGGCCGCTATTTAACGTAACCTTGCCCAACTCTACCCGCTCTAATTTCAGGCGAAAAGTATTTTCCCCGGCGGCTTCCAAGTTGAGTTTGAGTAGCGGCTGGCCTTGTCCTACGAGGTAGAGCTGTCCGCCCAGGCCGGAAGTCAGGGTTAGCTTTTGCCAGGAACGCGGCTCGAAACTAAATTCGTAAGTTATGGGTACAGTATTTTCCAGTAGACCAGTCGAGAAAGTGTATTCCACTTGGTCGCCAACCTGGAAGGGACCGAACCCGACTTCCCAGCACAATTGAGCCTCCTCGCCTTTTTCTCTGGCGACTGAGACCGCCGCTTCCAACCCGGCTTCGTTCAGGGGTGACACAGCCAGGAAAAGCGAAGCCTGGCGGGGAACCAGTCCCAACTTTCGCATAGGTAAGGCCGCTTGAATTTCTCCGTTGAGCCGCCAGAGGCAGTAAACCTGGGCCGGTTCTTCATTCAAAGGTACAGTCAGACCAAGCGAAACCGGCTGGCCTACCAGGGGGAAATGGGGGAATCTTTCGTCTGGGCCGTGGGTATAAGGCGCTTCAAAACCTAAAGGCCGGTGGGTTAATGACCTGTTCAAAGTGGCTTCACTCATTGCTATTTTCACCATTCACTATTATTTAATTCTGAAAAGCTGGCTCAGAAATGGCCCTCGCCGTAAAGGGTCGTGTATAAAATCAGGTACATGGCGTGTGACCAGAGCAACGGGCTAGCCGAAAGACCCCACTGTGCTTCCCAGGGCTGGCGGTGTTCCGGGGCCAGCAGGTGATGGGCCACCTGTTCGGGCATATCGCCGTTGGATTGGGCTTGACGGGCCACCCATTGCAGACATTCCTGGGCTTTATCGCGCTGCCCGGCCTGGGCATAATACCAGCCCAACCAGGCAGTCAAAAGCAGCCACTCACCGCCGCCATAATAGACATCTTTAGCGTAGCGGTAAACTCCACCGTCCGGCCCGACCAGTTCGAGGGCAATCCGGCCTAGAGTCGCTTGCATAATCTTGCCCCGCGCTGGCAGCAAGCCGTAAGGTATACCTGCTCCCAACAGGCTGGCATCCACGTCTTCCCGGCCCAGTGATTTTACCAGACTTCCCCGGTAAAGACCCTGCGTTTTGACGAAACGCCGGATGGCGTTGGCCTGGGTCTTAGCGGCCTGGCAGACCGGGTTGGTCGGGTACATTCTGGCAGCAGCTACTAGTCCGCCGTAGATTGCGGCCAGGGTAGCAGGGTGAACGTCAGCCAGGTTTTCCTCCCAGCAGTCGTAATTGGGCAATTGCCAGAAAGCCGACAGATAACGGGCGGTAAGTTCCACCGCCGGGCGCAGTTCCTCGCGTAACTTTTCGTCAGGATTGCGCCGCAGATGTTCGGCCAAAGCCCACAGCCAGGTTCCGTAACCGTCCAGTTGGAAATTCCACCACTTGCTATTGCCGGTTTCTTCCAGACCATCCAGTGTATAGCGGGTGTTGAGAAAGTCGGCGGGGGCGAGCTTTTCCCCGGCCTGGAAGCGGTCCAGGGCCGATTGCACTTTAGTTTCTTGTCCAGCCAGCGTCTTGCCAATCCAGCGAAAGAAAGCCGCCGCTCGTCCGGGCTGGCCGATGCGGTCCAGGGCATGGGCGCAAAACGAACCGTCCCGCAGCCAGCTATAGCGGTAGACCGGGAAAGTCGGGCTGGCAATTAAAGCCCCACTTTCAGCCTGTCCAGCCTGAAGAACTTCCAGGCTGTGATAAGCCAACGCCCGCAATGCCGTCCGGTTAAGCGACGTGGGAACCGGGGACGAGCCGGTGGGCCGCCCCTGGTCTTGAGGAGAGATTAGAAGGTTAGTCATCGTGTGTAATTTACCCGTCTATAAGGCTGGGTTTATTTGGGTAGC
>JAYSYV010001279.1:0-3475 GCA_043727245.1 Chloroflexota bacterium
TAGTACAATTTTGAGGACTGAATGATGCAATAATTATGTGATATACCATATTTAGTATTATTTTACTTGCATTACACTATATACCGAATAGCTACTTTAGAATTAAATCAAAACGTCAAAACACATAATCTTCCAGGCTATTCAGACCTCGGTATAATTCAAATTTACCACCCCGGTCGTAACGGCTGGTCGAGTCGGATAAAACATCCGCAATAAATATTGGGTTTGTAATTATGTCGGTCCGTTCCCCATCGAAAACCGGGTCGCCACACACGGCTGACACATCAGGATAAGTGTAGAAATTATTGGCGCTGACTTTCACCTTCATATCGCTGGTGAAAGCCACGCAGCCCCTGTTTGTAAAAGCGATATTAAGGGCGCTTGCTAGGTTCAGGCTGATTACATCGTGATTGTAAGTGCCGCCAGCCATTGCAAAGATTTCGCCCTGGTAGTATTCGCTTTTGTAAGCTGCCTTATCTTCCAGGACTAAATATTCTTCCACACTATAATATTTTCGGGCGGTCTGGCTCATGATTTTGTTCCTTGCATTACTATTTCAAATTGGCGCTTAAGCGACTTTCCCGAATTATACTCTAATTTGTAGTCCTTGGAATATAGCTAATAAGCTTGAGCTTAATATTTGACTTGACAATACCCGCAGGAATGCTATGTTGACGGGTAATGAAAACCGGTTTATTCTGGTTTGGGTAGCGTAGCTTAAAGGTGGAGAGGAATAGATAATATGGGTTCCATAACTGATGTGCCGGGTGTAAAGGTCGGTCAGGCCCAGGACGCGATAGCTTTGACCGGGGTAACGGTAATAGTGCTGCCGGATGGCGGCGTGGCCGGGGTAGATGTGCGCGGAGCCTCACCGGGCACCAGGGAAACCGATTTGCTCGACCCGGCTAACGCGGTCCAGAAGATTAACGCCATTGTCCTGGCTGGCGGCAGCGCCTTTGGGTTGGCCGCCGCTACCGGAGTAGTCAAGTACCTGAGAGAGCAGGGCTTTGGTTTTGACACGCCTTACGGCAAAGTGCCTATCGTTCCGGCAGCAGTCATTTACGACCTGGGCATCGGCCAACCCGACGTTTTCCCGGACGAGATTATGGGCTACCAGGCGGCTCGGCTGGCGAGTTCGCAGGTATCGGAAGGCAATGTCGGGGCCGGTACGGGCGCTTCGATAGGTAAAGTTCTGGGCAGTGGCAGCGCCATGAAAAGCGGCATCGGGACTGCTTCGGCGGTCCTCAATATGGCTGTGCCGGGCTTACCGGCGGCTCGTTATACGGTTGGGGCGCTGGTGGTGACAAATGCTTTTGGAGATGTTTACGTAGGGGACCGGATACTGGCCGGGGCGCTCTTGCCGGGGGACGGAGGTTTTGTCAATACCAGCTATCTTCTGCGGGAAGGTGTCGCCCAGTCGCCTTCGACCGGGACCAACACGACCCTGGCCGTAATTGCCACCGATGCGCCCCTGACCAAAGCGGCGGCTAAACGACTGGCTGTAATGGCCCATGACGGTCTGGCTCGTTCGATTAACCCGGTCCACACCATGTTCGATGGCGATGTGGTCTTTGCCGTTTCGACGGGCGGTTTGCCGCCTACCTCAGAAATGGACGCTTTGCTCGTTACCGCCCTGGGCAGCCTGGCGGCGGACATCCTGGCCGAAGCAGTCCACCGCAGCGTCACAACCGCCTTGCCGACCGGGGGACTGGCAGCGCTGGCGCAGTCCTAGCTGGGAGGGTATCACCGTAGCGGTTGGGATTTGTTGGTCTGGGCCATTCTTGACCGGTTCTGGGTCGAATGTTATACTTTGCCAGCTTTTCAGAATTAGTAATGGCCCAGGAGATTGCCTACTTTGGCTGAAGTTCTAACTGATACCACCACCCAGGATTCAACTATCGCGCCTCAAAAAAAAAGCCGCTGGCAGCAGCTTTATCACCTGCTTGACCAACATTCCGGGCGGTTGCTCCTGGCCGGGATTTGCCTGTATGTCCTGGTCTTTAGCGTGGCCTCTTTCTATAAATACGAAACCTACCAGACCGGCTACGACCAGATTTACTTCGAGCAACCGCTTTATAACACCAGCAACGGCCGCTTTATGGAGCAGAGCGATTTTGCCTATTCGACCAGCGCCTTTGCGGTAGATTGGATGCCCCTGCTGGTCCTGTTTACGCCCCTTTACTGGCTTTTACCTTCGCCCCATACCCTGTTTTTTATCGAAACGCTAATTCTGGCCCTGGGCGCTTTGCCCCTTTTCTGGCTGGCCCGCGATAAGTTCAAGAGCCGTCCGGTTGGTTTACTTTTCGCGGCGGTCTATCTACTAAACCCAACCCTGGAGTATTTTAATCTGCTGCCGTTTAACCTGCGAGCGCCCGGCATGGTCTGTCTGCTTTATGCCTTTTACTTCTTTGAAAAAGGGGCCAAATGGCGCTTTGCCCTGTTTGCCCTGCTGGCGATAGCGACCCGCACTGAAGTTTCGCTGGTCATCGCCATGTTTGGAGTTTACGGTTTGCTGAACCGGCGGCGGATTTCCTGGAAATTGTGGCTGCCGCCCCTCATTATCGCCCCGGTTTATTTCGTAATAATTTTTAGCTTCATCTTACCGGCTTTTATTACTCCCGGCACGATGGTAGTGCCGCCCGAAACTCGGCCCATCCAGATTTCTCAGTTCCAGCGCGACTATATTTCTAATACCGATACCATTATTTCGACCACCTATGGCGACCTGGGCAAGAACTTGCCGGAGGTCTTGAAAAATACCCTGACCAACCCAATTAAGACGGTTGAACGGGTCTTTACTCTCGATAAAATGGAATGGCTGGTGCTAATGCTGCTGCCGTTCACTTTTCTACCGCTGTTCAGCCCGCGTGTGCTGTTGTTCGCCCTGCCGATTGTGGCAATAAACTTGCTCAGTATCCGGGATACCCAGTTCGATTACAAGAGTCACTATTCAGCCTTGTTGCTTTTTCCGCTGGCGGTAGGCTCCATTTACGGTACGGCTAACCTGGTAACTATCCTGAAGAAGTGGCGTTTTACCGCCTCGCGCAAGTTGTTTGGCAAGTCGCTTGTCAGCCTGGGCGCGGTCCTGGCGGTTCTGGTTGTGGTAGTGCTGGGCGTTCAGGTACTACAGCGCAATCCTTTGCCGGGGGTCATTCTTAACGCCGAGAAAAAAGCTATGGTTAACCCGACCAACGCCATGATAAGCCGCATCCCGGCAAACGCTTCCGTTTCGGCTGGCTCTCTATTAGGCCCGCACCTGTTGCCGCGCCGCTATATTTATCCTTTCCCGCTGGCCTTATACAGTCCTCCTACCCAGGCTGTCGAATATATCCTGGTGGATACTAACGCAGTTGCGCTTTACGATAAAGAAAACGGCAAAGCTTTCAGCAGCGACCCCAATAATAAGGCGACCTTGCAGAGGCCGATTGACTGGCTAAATACTACCACAGAATATAAACTAGTAGACAAGGTGGTT
>JAYSYV010001280.1:0-3475 GCA_043727245.1 Chloroflexota bacterium
CGTTTACCTGAATTTGACTCGGTTTCAGTCGGTCAGATTTTACCAGGTCAAACCTCCGGGGAAACAATGAGAATAGTCGGTCGCCAGCTTATGTGGAACGAAATAAAGGTAATGGCTGTCTTTGCCCTGACTTTGTTAGGGTTTACGGCGATACTAAGCCTGGCCCTGATATTGTTCTTCGCGCCTTTGGTAGGCTGGATAGTAAATAGCGTTAATATGGCGGCTGAATATTTCCTGAAATCCGATGACGGAGCCAACTTGCTGGTATGGAGTGCCATTGTTCTGATGCTCTTCTTGATCGAGTGTGTCGTGGTTTTCCTGTTAACCTTTCTTTTTGTCTTGCAACGTTTGCAGGGGGTCATTCGCTTGCGGTTTGCCGGGAAACTGGATAATAAGCAAACTTTAAGTTTTATCCGGCAAATATCCTTGAAATTTGGCTGGGTAATGCTGGTAGTGGCTCTGCTGGGAATGGGGTTACCGCTTGTAGCTAATTTCGTAGATGAATTGTTATACAACCACGGTAAAGACCCAAGCTGGGTACTTATCATAATAGCAACGCCCCTGGTTTTAATTGTGGGCCTGAACCTGGGATTATGGCTGTTGCGAGGCTTCAAGACACTGGTGCGCCTGCTTACCGTAACCCCGGAGAAAGTTTTTCAACTCACGAAAGCAGAAAGCCAAAAACTTGAGCCGGTAGCTTCTTAAAGGTTTGGTTGGTCCAGTCTTTAAAATTTATATTTAAGGCAGAAGATGCGAGCCGGTTAAACTGGTTTGCATCTTCTTTTTAGAATCGTAATTTTTCTATCTATTTTTAGAAATTAGGCCAAAGGTCCAATTGATTATTATCAGTATTGATAATATAATTACTTATGAGAATATTAAAAGGCTATAAAAAAATAAATGCTTAAAAAAACCGAATTATTAATGCACCCGGTAAGGATGCGAATATTACTGGCGGTAGCTACCCGGAGCTTAACGCCTTTGCAACTGGCCCAGGAACTGGTAAACGTGCCGCAGGCCACACTTTATCGTCACCTGAATAAGCTGGTGCAGGCCGAAATTTTGAAAGTCGTCGAAGAACGCCCGGTGCGAGGTACAGTCGAAAAGATTTATGGAATTAACCTTGAAACCATGAAACTGGAAAACCAGAATTTACTACAGGCCAGCCGGGAAGAACTTTTAGCATTATTTACCAATTTTGTGCTGGGGCAGGTCCGGGACTTCGCGATCTACTTGCAGCGCGACCAGATTAATCTAATCGAAGATAAGGTGACATTTCGACAAGCCCCGTTTTATTTAACCGAGGCCGAATTTATGGAACTTATGGGCGAGGTCGGGCAAGCTTTTATGAAGCACCTGGGCAATAAACCGGCTCCAGGCCGTAAACCGCTTACCTGGACCACTATACTCATACCGGGAGCGGAAGAAAGCCCGGCCCAATCTTCTACCGGCGAAGCCGAGCCAAAAGTCGGATAAATTGTAAAGCTGTTTGAGCAAGCGCTTAATAATGTAAAGGAGGTGCGGGGACTAACTCAAACAGGCCATAATCTAAATTTTTGTCCTCGCGAATGTTATGGATCAAACTACCCTGTTATTGGCGATTTCGCCCCTCATTTTAATTTCGTTGGGCCTGGAAATCTTTGCCCTGGTAGACCTGGTTCGCCGCAAACCACGGCAAGTCCAGGGCGGCAAAAAGTGGGTCTGGGCGCTGGTTATTCTGCTGGTCAGCCTGATCGGGCCGATTGCTTACCTGGTGGCGGGGCGGGCGGAAGGCGATAACAATTAAATGAGCGATATTATCGTCTGCCAGCAACTCACCAAGCAATATGGCAACCAAAAAGTAGTTGATAGGCTCGACCTGCGCGTGCCGGAGAATATAGTTTTTGGTTTTCTGGGTCCGAACGGGGCCGGTAAATCAACCACCATGAAGTTGTTGACCGGCCAAATTAAGCCGACTGCCGGGACGGCCTGGGTTGCCGGGTCGGAAGTTACCCAAAATTCCCTGGAAGCTCGCCGCAATATCGGCTATCTGAGCGAACTACCCAACTTTTACACCTGGATGAAAGGCCAGGAATTGCTTGAATTCGCGGGCGAACTGTTTGGCCTTAACCCTTCTACCCGGCGGGCCAGGGCCAAAGAATTGCTAAAACTGGTCGGGCTGGACGAAGCGGGCAACCGTAAAGTGGGCGGTTATAGCGGCGGCATGCGCCAGCGGTTGGGGATTGCCCAGGCGCTGGTCAACCGGCCTAAAGTGGTCTTTCTGGACGAGCCGGTCAGCGCCCTGGACCCGTTGGGCCGTCGCGATGTGTTGAACCTGTTGGACAATATCCGGCAAGAAGCCACTGTTTTTATGTCAAGTCATGTGCTGGCTGATGTAGACCGGGTCTGCGAACAGGTTTCGATTCTTCACCGAGGACAGGTCATCGCGGCTGGTACGACCAGCGAATTAAAAGAGCGCGGGGCTATCCCGGCGATAGTCCTCGAACTGGAAGGCAATCACCAGGCCGCCGAACGGCTGGCGGCGGCTCTGCAAAGCGAAAAATGGTTAAAAAAAGTGACCGTCCTGGACAACGGGCGGCTAAAGATCGAACTGGTTTCCGAAAAATATATGGGGGAAGCCGGACAGCGTATTCCGCGCCTGGTGTGCGACCTGGAACTGTCTTTACGCTCGTTCCAGGCAGCCGTCCCGAACCTGGAAGATGTATTTATGCAATTGGTCAACGCCGAAAATGAGAAGGCTCAAGCCCAGAACAAGGTGAGAGCATGAACAGCACTATTGCTTTACTAAAAAAAGAACTGCTCGAACAGTGGCGCACCAACAAGATATTGATTCTGGTGCTGGGATTTTTGTTTTCGGGCTTGCAAGGTCCGGTTGTAACCAAATTACTGCCGGAATTGATTAAAAGTTCGTCTGGCAGTATGCGCGGAATAACGATTACCATCCCCGAACAAACCGCCCTGGATGCAATAATAAGTTATATCTTGCAGATGTCGGCTTTCCCTTCGCTAATCGTAATTCTGGTTGTGATGGGTACGCTGGCCGGAGAGCGAGAGCGCGGCACACAAGTTTTTGTGCTGACCAAGCCGGTCACACGCAGCCAATTCATTCTCGCCAAGTATTTCTCCTACCTGGGCATTGTGGTAGTCGCAATTATTTTAACGGCAGCGGCTTCGGCTTACTATACCTTGCTGCTTTTCAGCAACTCGTTTGAACTTGGCCCTTTTGTGATCTTGAACCTGGGAGTCGTCAGCTACAGCAGCTATATATTGGCCCTGGTCGTATTGTGTAGCAGCCTGTTTAAAACGCCGGTGGCTGCCGGAGGAGTCAGCTTTGTGGCTTTTCTGGTGATTGATAACGTGGTGAAGTTTATCCCCGGCTGGACCGGGATTTTCCCGCAGGCAGTCTTTAATACAGGCAGCGCCCGCAACCTGATGACCGGTGCAAGCGGCCTGGGTGAACTGGTCATTCCGGTCA
>JAYSYV010001281.1:0-1010 GCA_043727245.1 Chloroflexota bacterium
GGTCTTTCCGAATTTAGCGTGAGATTGCCGATAGCTTTGTCCGGGGTCGCCTCGGTCTTGCTGATGTATTTATTTGTCAAAAGGATAACCGGGAAAAAAGACCTGGCCCTGCTGGCAAGTTTCTTTTTATGTATAATGCCCTGGCATATCTTTGCCTCGCGCTGGGCCGTTCCGCCGGATGTCGTCCCCTTTTTTCTCTTATTAACCCTCTATGTTTATTTCGAGGTCTCAGCCTCCAAACCCCGCCTCTGGAAATTTGCCCTGGTCGGCTTTTGTGCAGCCTTGCTGGCCTACAGCTATTCCACCCAAAAAATGTTTGCCCCCATGCTTTTAGGGGCTTTTTTCTTTATGGACCTTTTTGCCAAAACACCCTGGCGGCCCCTTTTGCAAAAGCATATACCTATTTGCGGCACATATCTGCTATTAACCTCACCCATTTATCTACTGACTTTACTCGACCCTGGGAAATATAACGCCAGGTTTGCGGCTATCTCAATTTTTTCACTCAATAGCAACCCGGTCGTAGAATTTTCCAGAAGATACATTTCTTACTTTTCACCTGAATTTAATTTTGGGGATACCCCCCAATCCATACTTGAACATATGCCGGGGCTTGAAAATACTTACAGATTTTTAGCCTTGTTTTTTTATGCCGGAATATTGTGCTGTATATATTCATTTTTTACAAAAAAACCCTTTATAATCAGTAAACCGGCTTCGCTCCTGCTTCTGGCCTGGTTACTAGCCTATCCTATCCCGGCCTCCCTGACCACAGATTATTTTCATACCACACGGGTTATGCACGGCTTTCCCCTGGTCATCATTTTCTCAGCTATCGGGATAGGCTTCTTGTTGAACTTTGTAAAAAGAAAAGCGGTTTTAGCCCTGATTTATGTGACAATCCTGGTGGTATCCGGCTTCTTTCTGGCTCATTTCAATAACCTCTACTTTGACGAATATCCAAAAATCTCCCAGGAAGCTTTTCAATATGGCATCAAGGGCTATTCGGA
>JAYSYV010001282.1:0-1009 GCA_043727245.1 Chloroflexota bacterium
GGGAGTGCTCTTTTTGCCGAAGAATTCGCCGGGCGCGGTTTGGAAGTGGCCGGGATTGACCCTAATGAAATAATGCTAGAAGCTGCCCGGAAATTCGTACCGCACGCAGATTTTAAACAGGGAACTGCCGAGGTTATACCCTATCCCGACAAAACATTTGACCTGGTAATCCTGGGTCACGTGCTACACGAAACCGACGAACCGCTAAAAGCCCTTCAAGAAACCTTGAGGGTAGCCTCGCAGCGAGTTGTAGTAGTTGAATGGCCCTACCAAAAAGAGGAGATGGGACCGCCGCTGGAACACCGCTTACAGCCGGATGAGGTCATTAAATGGGGCCGGGATGTCGGCTTTAAGCAGGTCGCAGTATACCGGCTTGCTCATATGGTATTGTTCCGGCTGGAGGTTTAGCCGATTTTCCTGCACGGTTTCTAATAAACCCGGCAGTTTTAAGATCCCCTTTGATTTTTAAGGTTTGCAGCTATAGGTAGGAAAGCTATTTTAGGGCAGGTTACTTAAATAGTGGGAATACGTTAAAAGATTAAAATGAAGTTGTAACTCAAAAAAGGAGTTGTACTCATTTAACACCTGCTAAAAAGATAGAAAGAAAAGAAGGGTTTAAGCAATGTGTTTAGTCAAGCTTTTAGGCAGTACCAGAGGCCGCTGGATCAGGGTAGTTTTGGGTTTGACCCTGTTCATTTTTGGAATCAGCTCCCTTACCTCCAAACAACATCAAAAGCACGGCCTGCTGATTGGTCCGTTGGGGCTGGTAATGCTTTCAGCAGGTAGCTTTGATTTTTGCCTTTTAGGACCACTGGCGGGACTACCTCTGGATGGTAAAAAAGCCCGCGCTAAAATGGGGGTTCAGTAAATAAGGTGCAAACTTTGATTTATTAAAAGGTGGTCGTTGTCGGAGCCGCGCATACGCTTAGTACAGCTACCCATAAGTGGGGTATGAAATTGTCAGGTCTAATTCCGTCCCTTATTAACGTGTAGCTGTACTTAGGACCTA
>JAYSYV010001283.1:0-10453 GCA_043727245.1 Chloroflexota bacterium
AGGTAGGGTTTGAACTTTTCAAGAGCGGCACTGAGTTTACTTATTATTTGTGATTGCATTTTCCTCTTATTTTATTAACAAGCCGGGCTGTCCGGCCCAAATTCGGTGAGAGCCAGCGCGGCGGCTCCTACCACGCCTGATCCCTGGTCTAGCCCG
This sequence comes from Chloroflexota bacterium, assembly GCA_043727245.1. Classification (GTDB taxonomy): domain Bacteria; phylum Chloroflexota; class Chloroflexia; order Chloroheliales; family Chloroheliaceae; genus 54-19. The sequence goes on from JAYSYV010001283.1 coordinate 157, forward strand.
GCCCGTACAATCTGCAAGTCGCGGGTAAAGGATAGCTGCGCGTACTTGCTCCACTCTTGTCGCAAAGGTCCAAACAGTAAATCACCAGCCTGAATCAGGCTGCCGCCCAGGATCACCCGGTCCAGGTCCAACAAACTGGCCGCCCCCGCAATGGCAATTGCCAGGCTCTGGGCGGCCTCGTACCAGAGCTGCCGGGCCAGGTTATCACCCTCCAGGGCGGCCCTGGCTATATTTTTAGCTGAGATTTCGGCTGCAGGCCAGGCTGACATAGAGCTGGCTGTACCCTGGTCCAGGGCCTTACGGGCTTTCTGGGCCATGCCGGTACCGGAAGAAAAACATGTCAGGCAGCCAACGGCCCCACAATCGCATTGTTCACCATGTCCGGCCACAATAACATGGCCGATATGCCCGGCGTTACCCGAAGCCCCGTGCAACAGCCTGCCGCCAACTACGATGCCGCCGCCTACCCCGGTAGAAACTGTCATAGCCAGCAGGCATTTTGAGCCTTTGCCTGCGCCAAAGATGTATTCACCCAGGGCCAGGGCCTTGGCATCGTTATCAACAATGGCCGGTAATCCTAGTTCTTGTTCTGTTTTTGCGCGTAAGGGGAAGTCTCTCCATGCGTGGATATGTAGCGGCGAGACTATACCGGCCGGGTATTCCATCGGCCCCCCGCAACCCACTCCTACCGCATAGGGTTGCAGACCGCTCTCTTCAATTGCCTGCCTTGCCATATCCATGACGTGGCGGAACAAACCCTCGGCTTCCACCTGAGGGGTCGGGGCTACCCGGTAGGAATGCACCCGGCCGGAGGCATCTACCACGCCCACGGCCAGCTTGGTCCCGCCGATGTCTATTCCCAGCACCGTTTTGTTGTGATCTAGCTTCATAATTTAGATTTTCAAAATAAATAAACTTTTTATTCTTCAAATATCGCTTTTAACAGAGCGGGATAAGCCAGGGCTTCCTGCAAAGGCCATTCGGAAGAATTGGAAAAAATATAACGGTTGGAACCTTCCGGCCAGTACAGGGTCACGACCAGTGTACCCTTGAAAGCGGGCAGTAAGGCTACTGCCAAATCGGCCACTTTGAGGCTCGAATTGGCAGTCACAGTATATTCATAAGTGCTTGAAGCGGCCAACTCCTGCCCGTTAAGGTCGTGGAAGTCCAGCCTTATTGCGCCGGTCACCGCTTCAAGGTCGTTCAAAAACCACAACTCGCCCTGCCACAATTCATCCTCTGCCAGCTTCAAACCGGCATAACGGAGGGCCGCCAGCCGGGGACGATAAGCCTGTTTAACCGCGTAATAGGCCAGTTTGGGTTGGCCGGTGTATTCTACCGCCGAAGTACAGACCGCCAGGGGCCAGGGTTCGTTTAGCTGCCAGGGGAAAACCCCGGCCGTGTGGGGCCAGCGCCGCCTGGACGCTTCCACAGCATAGCGCAACCCTTCGGCTTGCAACCACTGGCTGGCAAGGATGAACTGCTCGTCGTCTTCGAGCGGTCCAAATACCTTTTCGATGGTGGCCTGGTGGTCCCACCAATCGCCGCCGTGGTGCCGCCGGGCCGGGTTCTGGCGAACAGACTTACTTCCAGGCAAAAAGCGCTGTTGCGTTGCCAGGCTTGATTCGCCGGGCAAGCCCATTTCCGAATGCAAAAGCGGGTTAATCGCGTTAAAGCGCCAGTATTGCGGGCCGGGCCAGCGCTGGCTGTATTCCCACGGCCCATGGACATCCCAGAGTTCGCCTTTTTCCGGGTCAGCATCAAATTCGGGGCCGAGTGGCGAACTGGAGCGGAACTGGCGTTCCGGGTCGAATTGCTCTACTACCGCTTGTAGGCAGCGGGCGTAAGCATGGTCCGGGGTAAGCGGCCGGTTGCCTTCTTCCGTCAATTCGTTACCGCCGCCCCACAGCGCCAGGCTCGGATGATTGCGCCGGGCTTTCACCACCGGCCCGGCATAAGCTTCCAGGCGCGCCAGGTAAGCCGGGTCGGCCGGTGGAAGGTTGCTGATACCGGCCGAGGACATTGGAAATTCCTGCCAGACCAGCAGGCCCAAGCGGTCGCGCCGGTCATAAAAAGCCGGGGTTTCCGGGTCGGCCCCGCCCCAGCAGCGCAGCATATTAACCCCAGCTTGCCGGGCCAGTTGCAGCAAACTCAAAGCGCGTTCGTCCGCCGCCGGGCCGCCCATCTGGTCGGCAGGTACCCAGTTCCAGCCCTTTTGAAAAATCTGCTGCCCGTTGACCACCAGAATAAAAGGCCATTCGGCTTCTAACGTCCCCGGACGGTGGAGCCATTCTAACCGGCGCAGCCCGACCGTAGTTTCCAGGCGGTCGGAAGTTTCGCCGGTTTCGGCGCGAGCAGTATAAGGGGGCTGGCCCCCCAGACCGTTAGGCCACCATAATTCCGGCTCGACTAACTCGATTGTTGCCGTGGCTAACCCGGCAGCGTCAGGCAAAGCGGCGGCTTCAGCCAGCAGGCGATCTTGCCGCCACAAGCTGAATTGTACCGGCTGGACCGATCCGGCCTCCACCCTGGCCTCAAGCGTCAGGGTGGCCTGGCGGTTGTCCGGGGAAAGCTGGCTGCGGACCCAGAAATCGCTCAACCGAACAGGCCCGGTGATACGCAGGCTTACTCGCCCGACTATGCCAACTCGGACCATGCGCGGTGCAAAGTCCCAGCCGTAACCCATCCGTCCCTTCAGGCTGCGCGTATTTTCCGTCCGGCCAATTTGAGGAAATTCCGGCGGCGGAGCTTTTACCATCACGATTAGCTGGTTGGAACTATCACTTTACTCCGGCCCAATCTCCACCGAAAAAGGAGCGCCCGGCCCTTCATGACTTGCCAGCAAATTACCATTGAGATAGACCAGGCAAGCGTCATCAACCGCCTCAAATTCAAGAAAGACCCGACCACCGGAAGGACGGTCTGGCGAGTCGAAATCCAGGCCGTAGACCCAATCCCGGTGTTCAATCCACTCGGCCTCGCGGCTGTCCAGGCCGTAATAGGGATGTTTTATTTCGCCAGCTTCAAGCAGTGACACCTGCACCGAGGCCGGAAGAGTAACCGGACGCCACTCGCCCAGGTCATGGCGCCTGCTGGCCCGGTTGCTCCATTCCCACTCGTTAGGATTACCGTCCAGCAGCCGCCAGCCCTTGTCCAGAAATATTTGCCGGAACATATTACCTGGCTTTCAGCTTCCAGGCCGCCACTTCAAATGGCCGGACTATATCACTTCCATTGTTAGGGGTTTCATCCAGGTTCACTCTTGAACCCGAAATGTGGACCTGGCGGGGTTGGCCGGTCGGATTGTGTGCGTGTAAGATTACGCCGTCATCTTCAAAGCCCGGTTTTAAGGTGCTGATGACCATTAAAGCATCGCCCTCAAATAACGTCTGCTCGGCCGGGGCCGAACCAGCCGACCATTGGACCGGGAAAGTCGCGGCCGGGCGCAGGAATTGCTCAACTTTGGCCGGTATAATGTCCGCTTCGCCTGGGCTAAAAGGCAGCAAGGCCAGTTCCCATTCATGCTGGCCGATACACTGGGCATCAGGGGTCGGTATCATCGGCCCGGCGTGGTCGGGCCGGGTAGTCAGGTCGTGGCGGGAGAGGAAATCTACCCCACGCAGCAGGGTTAAAGCCGCTTCCCCGCCGTTCTCGGCCCGCGTCACCGAAGCCTCGTACAACCCACGGGCCATAATAGCCCAGCCTGCGCCATCCTCCCCTTGCAGGGCGACCCAACCTCGCAGCGGGAAATCGGGCAGGTTGGATTGCGCCGGGTTTTCCTGCACATGGGTTGGTTCAAAGGGCCGCTGCTCCACCGTGAAAGGAGCGCCGCTCAAGCCGGTCCTGGCCCCTTCAAGGCGCGTCACCAGCCGCAGGTCGAAGTTGCGAGCCTGGTTTTCCAGGCTCAGGCTAATATCCACCCGCTCGTCCAGCAACTTTATAGTCATGTGACCGGACAGGTTGACCAGGCCGGTGCGAGTAAGGCGGGCTGGTCCCAGCCCAGCCGGAACCTCCACCTGGATGGGCAATTCCAATTGGTCAACCAGACCCGGCCTGGTTATTCCAGCCCGCCTGGCTTGCGGGGCGAAATTAACCTCGGCTCCCGCCACCGGGCAGGCCGTATACTCATCGCCTCTTTCGCCTCTATGAGAGAAATTAAGCGGTCCTACCGTTCGGCCGGAAGGCTTATGCCAGACGAATAGCCCTGCTTCTTCGGCCCAGACCCGCAGCAGGTCGTTGGAAAGTTCATTTTGAGAGCTGCAAGGCTGGGAAACCGGCCAATCGGAGGCTTTCTCCAACCGCAACACCCGGTATCCGGCCCTTGGCGTGTCAAGCTCAAATTCAATTTCCACCCAGGGCAAATCCAACATTTTAGGCCGCTGCCGCTGACTATCAATCCAATCCTGGGGCGCAGCCAGGTGGACATAAGCCGTGGCATCGTGGGTAGCGAAAGCGTCCTGCAAGCGGTGGTACTGGACGTACCCACTGCCCCGGCCGGTAACTGCAAAAGGAATTTCATGGCCGTCCGGCTGGACCAACCGGAAAGACGGCACACCTTCGGCCGGTCCATACAGTTTCGCGATCAACCTGTTTTTGCCGCCTACCAGGCTGACCACACCCAGCGCGCCCAATTCGCCCCGTGTGTCCGGGCTAAGGGCACGAGCTAACCGCTTTGCACCCCGTTGCGCGGCATCCCTGGCACCGATGGCGGCCGACTCGAAGCGAGTCATCATTTCACGGTGGACCTCGTCAATGCCACAGCCGGGAATCGAGTCGTGAGCGTGGTTCTGGGCCAGGAGCCGCCAGGCCCAGCGCAAATGGGAGCGGTCGCTGCCCGCGCCAGCCAGTTCGGCCAGGGCCTGCAACGGTTCGGCCACTCCCAGCAAGCTGGCTTCTACCCGCTGGTTAGCCTGTTTGAGCGGTATGCGTGTACCCGCGACCGAGGCCGGACAAATGACCAGGCAAGAGTCGCGCTGTTCGCCTGAAATTTCGGGCAGTTGAGGTCCGGCGCTTACTTCACTTCTCAAGAGGTCTATCATCTCGTCGAGTGAGCCGACCCGCACGGGGTGTCCCACCTGCTCGGCTATCCGAACCGACAGCCAGGGCAGCCTGGCGTTGGCGATAAAGTGATCGCTGCCCATCATAAAGAGGCGGTTGCGATACCGCCCTTTATCCTGTTTCTCAATCAGGCCGGGTAAGTTTTCACTCAGGAAACGCTCCGGGTCAACCGCTCCTACCACCGCCTCGGAATAGCCTTCTTGCAAGCGCAGGGTCAGGGCACGGCTGCCGTCCGGCGAGGACCACCAGCACAAATTTGCGGCATCCTCCGGGTGTAAACCGCGCCAGGCAAAGGCGTTATCAATACCAAAATTCTTTAAAATCTGGGGGATTTGAGCGCTGATTCCGAACAGGTCAGGCATATAGCCGACCGCCATGGGCTGGGCATCCAGCCTGTGGGCGGTCCAACGGCCCAGTTGCAGGTTACGCACCAGCGACTCCGGGTCGGGCAGCAGGGTATCGGTCGCGGTGTACCAGGGCCCAATCTTGAGACGGCCCGCTTTAGCCAGCCGTTTTACCCGTTCTTCCATCTCAGGGCGGACCTGTAAGTAATCTTCGACCATAATAGCCTGGCCGTCCAGCATAAAGGAGCGAAATCCCAGGTCATTTTCTAATATTTCAACCAGGGCATCCAGCATGGCTACCAGCCGGGTGCGAAATCCCTCAAACGGCAAATACCACTCGCGGTCCCAGTGCGTATGACCGACTACAATCCCTGTTCGGTTGCTGGAAGGTTCCTCCTGCGGGACGATTCCGACCGCTTCCCCATGTGCTTAACTGTGTCAATTTATCCTCTTTGATTTTTTAATTTTATATTTTATAAAGGCTGAGCCTGGCGTAAAGCGCTGAAATAGCGAGTATCTTCCTGAGTTACCGCGTCATAAGCGAAAATGTACATGGCAGCCGACCAGCTTTGCCGAGCAAAGCCCATCGGGCGGCCGCTCTGGCCGTGGGCCCATTCGTTAAATTCCCACTCCTGGTTTATTCCCTGCCGGTTCAGCTCGACCAACTTGCCAAGCTGCTCCAGGGCATACTCCTGGCGGTCGGCCGCCACCAGGGCCGCTACATAAAAGCCGCCCAGGAAAGCCCAGATACCGCCGTTGTGATAGTGGTAGGGCTTATTCAGGTTGCGGAGCAGCAAATGTTGGACGCGAAATTTATCTTCTGGCTAATATGCTTAGAAAGTGATTTGAGGAGCTGACAAAAAGATCATCCGGTTTTAATCCTTTACGACTACTTATTATTTAGCCTGATTATACACCGGATGACTTTGGTAGCCAGGACGACTAAACCTCTTTAACTTTGCCAACCGACTCTCGTTCAATCAGTTGTACTTCCAGCATAATAGTGGCGCTAATAGCTTCAGGATCGGCCACTCGTTCGACCAGAGCTTTAACGGCGGCAGCACCCATAGCTTCTTTGTTGACCCTGATTGTAGTTAAAGCGGGATGGTAGAGTTGAGCTATATCAATATCATCGAAACCTATGACTGATATATCCTGAGGAATGTCCAACCCGGCTTCACGCAGGGCTTTCATAGCACCTAGTGCGGTGGCATCGTTGGCGCAGAAAAGAGCTGTAAACTTGGTGCCACGCTCTAAAAGGCGCTGGCAAGCCTGATACCCTCCTTCAGGTGAAAGGTTACTCGACTCGTAAAGTCCATAGTTGATTTCCAAACCGGCATCTAACAAGGCCGTCCGGTACCCGGCGGCGCGGCGTTCGATTGTATAGATTTTATTAATCGGCCGGTTGCTCAGGGTAGTAGGCCCACCGATGAAAGCTATCTGGCGATGGCCTTTACTTACGAGGTGTTCTACCGCCTGCTTGGCTCCCTCGAAGTTGTCACTAACGACCGAGTCCACCTGGGATTTTGGGAAATAGTTATCTATCATTACCAGCGGTAATTTTGTTTCCTGAAATGTTTTGAGGGAGGTGGCTTCGACCGGCCCGACCAATAAGATGCCACCCATGGATGCATCCTTGATGGCAGCTATTAGATCAGAAGTAGCACTCCACTCACCGGTCGAGCGGTAAGTAATTTTGATATTGGATTTTTTTGCTTCCCGCTCAACCCCCTGTAAAATCTGAGACCAGAACGGGTTAGCCGTAACCGGCGATGAGTCAAAAGTTGAGCCATAGACAAAGCATATTTCTTTAAGTGATTTGTCGGCAGAACGTGTCACTGAATTTTGACCATTAGATTTGGCAGAGTAACCCAGTTCTTTAGCGGCTTTGAAAACACGTTGCCTGACTTCTTCTTTAACGTGATTGTGATTATTGAATACACGAGAAACGGTAGCTACCGAAACAGAGGCACCTTGAGCTATATCACGGGCGGTTACTGAATTTGCCACTGCCACAACTCCTTTACCAAGCTAAAAACCATTTTATTCAAATCAATTATATCATTAAATAGAGTAAATTTAGTTAAAAAACTTTCTGAAACAACAATGTAATATTTCAGAATAATTACCCTAACAATTTACTACCGATCTAGCCTGTTGTCAATGTTTTATTGCAATAAAAGGGCTTAAACCCCAGAAATGTTTGCAATAAGCCCCCCATTTTGAAATGCAAACCAACTCTATACTTTTCATTGTATGAAAAATATTATGGGGAATAGCAAAATAATAGCAACAATTTTCTTATTACTGCAAAATAGTAACTCAATTTGAGTTACTTTAGATTGAAAGCTAATATTGGTTAAGATTTTGTGACCTAGTAAACCCCCTATTGACGCAGACCGCTGCTGGATAAGCTTTGTAACAACCGAGTATCCTTAAATAAACTTTGAAATGTATTTTGAAAAAGTATTGACAGTTATGAAATTTTTTGTTACAGTATTATAGAGTAAACATTGCTGAAACATTTCAGACTTTACATTTCTCTAAACTAATTTTCCAGTATAGTTAAATAAGCTTTTAAGTAACTAAGGTTTGGTCTTATTATCCTCACCGTAATTTCAGATAGGGTTGGATAATTAAGCGAAAACACTTTTGTTACGTTAGAGCTGTTAAGAGCATGTAATAATTTGATTTAATTCAGTAATAGCCAGGCTTATAATGTGTTGGAGGTGCTAACAATGGAGTTAAGCCTGAGCCCGCGATCAATTAACACGCCATTCCCATACTTATTTTATTCTGAAAAGAAAATAGCATTCCAGGGGAAGATCAGGACAGGCATCAGCCTGTAGCTTTGTTTTCCTGTTGCCGGTCTTAACCTTGTAACTTTTTCTTACTACAAATTACCGGGTGATTTAGTAGTATTTTAGGGCTAATTCCCAGAATAAGAGGATTGAAGATGATCCCAAAAGGAGGAACAATGATGACTAGACATACCGGATTTGGTCCGCGTCGCTGGTCGAAGTTTTCGATGCTGACCGTTTTGACCATGTTAATAGTACTGGTACTGAGTGCCTGCGGTGACAATACCACCGCTCCCGCCCCGGCCACTACCGCTGCCAGCGCAGCTACCACGGCGGCCGCCGTGGCAACAACCGCCGCTATCTCGGCCACTACTGCTGCCAGCGCGGCTACCACTGCGGCGGCGGCCGCCGGTCCTAAAGTAGCTCCTGGCAACCTGACGGTTTGGGCTGTTGGCTCTGAAGACGATGCCAAAGTATTCCAGTCGGCGGCCGATGCTTTTGGCAAAGCCAATCCTGGGGTTAAAGTAACTATTCAACCTGTTTCCTGGGATGATGCTCACGCCAAAGATTTGACGGCGGCTACCAGTGGGCAGGGTCCGGATATGATCACCGGGGGACTGTCCTGGGGTATTGAATTTGGCACCAAAGGGGCGATGGTTGACCTTGCTGCCAAGTATCCCGATGTTGTCAGCAACATCAAGAAACTTGCTCAACCGGGCATTTACAACGCTGTTGCCACCCTGGATGGCAAGATCTACGGTGTACCGTCTGATTTAACCGTAATGATGATGTACTACCGCACCGACCTGCTTAAAGCGGTTGGAATTGAAAAACTTCCCACCACCTGGGATGAATTAACTACCGCTATCACCAAGCTACAGGCTACCGGCAGCAAAGGCTATGCCGAATCCTGGGGCAATACGAGCTGGCTTGGCTGGTATGGTTTCCTTTATGGGGCCGGTGGCTCCCTCTATGATGCCAAATGTACCAAAGTAAATGTCAATAGCCCTGAAGCAGTGAAGTCGCTCCAATTCTATTCCGAACTGTACAGCAAGTACAAAGCTCCGACTGATAGCACGGTTGACTTTGAAGGTGGATTTGAAAAGGGCGACTACCCTATCCTGATGCAGGGTAACTGGGATATCACCGGCCTTGAAAGCGGCCATCCTGGTGTTAAGGGCAAGTGGGCGGCTGCGCCTATACCGGCAGGCCCGTCCGGTAAGAAAACGGCTTTCATCGGTGGTCGTATGATTGGTATCATGAACTTCTCCAAGAACCAGGATACGGCGGCGGCTTTCATCAACTACCTCTACAGTGATGAAGCGGCTACCATGACTTCTAATAAGGCCGCCGAACTGAGCGCCCTGTGGTTACCGCCCCGTGTAGATATGGTTTCCAAACTGCAGATTCCGGACGACCGGAAAGCCGCCCTGACCGCTCAGTTAAACGATGCCGGTGGACCGCCTAATTGCAAAGGCTGGGAAGAAAGCCAGAATACGCTTGACAAGAAGGTCCAGGAAGTTATTCTGAGCAAGGCGGACCCTCAAAAAGCGCTGGATGAGGCGGCTGGAGTTATGACCCAGAATCTCAAGTAACCGATATTGCTTCAGTTGGCGGGGAACCTGCAAAGGTTCCCCGCTTTCCCCCTACTTTATGAAGGAGGTAGTATGGCTGTCTCACAGAGTAGTGCCACTGCCGGGGTGGTGCAGCAGTCCTTTTTGAAAAGGATGTCGAAAAATCGCAAGGTGGGTGCCGGTTATGTGATGTTAGCCCCCTTCGTAATTCTTTTTGCTGTGTTTGTCTTGTGGCCCATCGCTAATTCTTTTTATCTTAGCTTTACCGATTATAACGGCATTAAAACACCGGAGCTTGTTGGCACTAAAAATTACGAGCGGATGTGGGGCGATGCCCGTTTCATCAAGGCCATGACCAACACTTTCACCTATGTTTTCTTCATTGTGCTGCTTAATTCAATCTGCGGGTTGACCCTGGCGATGGCCTTGCGCGCTCCCACGCTATTGAACCAGATATGCCGCGCTCTGTTTTTTTTGCCGGCGGTCACTTCTTCCATCGCCGTGACAGTATTATGGCGTA
>JAYSYV010001284.1:0-3456 GCA_043727245.1 Chloroflexota bacterium
TATCGACTCGTTTGTGGAAGCCCTGATTATCTCAATGAGCGGCTGCGGTGTTGGTTTCTCGGTCGAACGTTCGTACATTGAAAACTTCCCCCGGATTAAGCGCCAGACGGGCCGGTTGGCCCCGACTTTCGTAGTGCCGGACTCAGCGGAAGGCTGGGCTGCTGCTTTACGGTTGGGCTTACAAACCTGGTTCGATGGTGGCGATGTTCAATTCGACCTGTCGCAACTCCGACTGGCCGGGATAGCTCTGAAGACCAAGGGTGGCCGGGCTTCCGGGCCTGAACCGCTTCGCACTATGCTGGAATTTGTCCGCGCCCGTCTTCTTCTGCGCCAGGGTTCCTTCCTGCGGCCCCTGGATGCCCACGATATTATGTGCATAGTCGGTAATGCCGCTGTCTCTGGTGGAGTACGCAGGACGGCTATGATTTCGCTGTTCGATTTTGATGACCTGGAAATGCGTAACTCTAAAAATGGCGATTTCGAGTATGAAAATAGCCAGCGTTGGAACGCCAACAACTCGGCGGTATGGCCGGAGGGCGGCGTAAGTCAGATAGACGTAGCCCGCCAGGTACTGGATATGGTTGAGTCGGGTCGCGGCGAACCGGGTATCTTCAACCGGCAGGCCGCTCTGGATATGAGTCCATCTCGCCGGATTAAAGTTGATGCCGAGGGCAATGCTATGAAGTTCGGCACTAATCCATGCGGTGAAATTATTTTGCGCCCGTTCCAATTCTGCAACCTGAGCGCGGTTATAGCTCGCCAGGGCGATACTTTTGAAACTTTGAAAGATAAAGTAGAACTAGCGACTATTATCGGTTCCATCCAGTCTATGGCGACCAATTTCCCCGGCCTGCGCCCTCAGTGGAGCGCCAACTGCCAGGAAGAACGGTTGCTGGGAGTAGATATTACCGGCCAGTTAGATAGCCAGGCCGCCCAGGATGCACAAATCAAGGTTCAGTTGCGCGAAATCGCGGTTGAAACCAACCGGGTAACTGCCCAGAAACTTGGCATCAACCAGTCTGCTTCCATTACCTGTGTCAAGCCCAGCGGCAATACCTCGCAACTGGTTGATTGCGCTTCCGGTCTGCACGCTCGGTGGGCCCCTTACTACATCCGCAACGTGCGGGTAGCCGCACACTCGCCGGTCTTCAAGGTCTTGCAGGATGCCGGAGTGCCTATGGACCCTGAAAACGGCCAGACGGCTGAAAACGCCAATACCTGGGTAATTCACTTCCCTGTGAAATCGCCTGATGGCGCGGTTACTCGCAACGGGCGGGCCGCTATCGAGCAGTGCGAGTACTGGCTCCAGAACAAGCTGAACTGGACCGAGCATAACCCCTCAGTCACGATTACCTACCGGCCTGATGAAGTGCTAGGCCTGTTAAGCTGGATTTGGGAGCATCGCAGCCAGATTGGCGGTATGGCTTTCCTGCCGACCTTCGATGCCCAGTACTCCCAGTTGCCCTACATCGAAATCTCCAGGGAAGAGTACGAGAAACTGGCCCCGGTCTTTCCGGAGATAGATTTCTCCAAGCTCTACCGTTACGAGAGCGAAGATTACACCAAAGCCGCCCAGGAACTGGCCTGTGCCGCCGGTAACTGCGAAGTAGAATTCTAGTTTTACATAGCTCACTGAGTTAGTAAAAGGACCGCCTGACACATCAGGCGGTCCTTTTATTTATGTGTTAAATAATGAAGGGTTAAATTTTAGCTGTGAAAGGGAGTCTAAAAGATAAAGAAGTTACTTTTACGGTCATGATGTGATACCATTTAGCCGGTTACGAAGAAACTCATTATTTTTAATTTTTAGCAAAGGAGCAATAATAATGCCTACACGAACAGCGAATGCAGTCTGGGAAGGTAATTTAAGAGATGGTAAGGGAACGGTACACCTGGGGAGTGGCGCTTTTGACGGCCAGTATTCGTTTAAATCCCGCTTTGAAGAAGGCACTGGAACCAACCCGGAAGAGCTAATCGGGGCAGCCCACGCCGGTTGTTTTTCGATGGCTTTTTCTAACGGTTTAGCGACTGCCGGTTTCACACCTGAAAGAGTCCAGACCCAGGCCAAAGTCCACTTCGGCCAGACCCCTGGCGGCCTTGCGATTACCAAGATAGAACTGGAAACCGAGGCGAATGTACCTGGCATCGACGAAAAGACTTTCCAGGAACAAGCTGAAACTGCCAAAACGAACTGTCCGGTTTCTAAGGCACTGGCCGGAGTAGAAATAACTCTCAACGCTCGATTAGTGAGCTAAAATCAGCCTTAGATTGTTTAATTTATAACAACTTTTGGTTAAAAGAGGAAGGGATTGCAATCCCTTCCTCTTTTGTTTACATAACATTGATTGACAGCTTTTGACTGCGGTGTTAGAATCGCTCCTGCTTCCCGACCCGTAGACTAAAGCTTTATAGCTAGAATTTCCCAGGAGTTATTTGCCGGAATGAGGCTTTTCCAGAAAAACAAAGTATCTCCCTCAACTCCCGCGCAAGATGTTCCAGCCGATACCAGAGCTGTTCTTACTTCCTCGCTTTATGAAAATCTCTCTCAAGATGCCCGCGAACTATGGTCCAACCGCTACTTTCTAATAGGCTGTTATATTCTATTGGCAGTTATTCTGCTGACCTGGGGTTATGTTATTTTACCTCGCAGCGGCTGGTTTGCCTGGCTGTGGTGGCCGGTGACGGTGGTTGCTCTACTGGCAGGTACGGGATTGGTCGGCTGGCAGTTAAGGCGGGCCAAAAGCCTGGTGGAGCCTGTCAGGGCTTCTCCGTTTGTAGCAAAACTGGTCGAGTTCGGCCAAAAGATACCGTTGGGCCTGATTACAGTTGTGTTGGTAGGTTTCTTCTTAAATAGCTACATTGTTACCGAAAATCCCCAACCCTTGCGCCACGATTCGTATGAATACAGCCGCCTGGCCTACGATTACGCTCACCAGGGCTATACCCCACATGCCATTCGCACTCCCGGTTTTACGGTCCTGCTGGCCGGTATCTTCAAGTTGTCGGATACTCCCAACCCGGTTAAAGACGAACTTTTTGGGCCACCTAACCCTTATACGCCAAATTATTGGGCGCAGGATGCCTGGCGCTACGAACGTTTTATGTTGCTGCTGGTGGGTCTGATTATTTATGCCCTGGTGGTCGAACTACAGGGTGTGCGTCGGTTCAATTTCCGCTATCCTGACCGGCTCAACTGGGGAGAGCCGGTGGCCCTATTGGCGGCGCTGTTGGTAGTGACCTGTCCTTTTTTGATTGCCTACACCGGCCTACCCATGACCGAGATACCATCTACTTTCTGGCTCGTTCTGGCGGCTTTTTTGTGGGTCAAAGCCCTGAAATACAAGCAGGTGGTAATTTACCCACTGCTGGCCGGGGCTTGCATGGCTTTGCTGCTCGAAACCCGCCCGACTTTTATTTATCTACCCCTGGTGGCAATCGCGACTTTGGTCCTTTTCG
>JAYSYV010001285.1:0-10413 GCA_043727245.1 Chloroflexota bacterium
TCAGGTCACTCCCGGCCACTTTAAGCTTGAAAATCCCCGAAGTTACATCGTAGCGGCCTTCCCCGTCCGGCCCGTTCAAAATCTGGCCTTCCTGGCCTAAAGTCTGAATATGTACCCTGTCCCCCACTTTCAGGACCGCATCGGCTACTTCTTCCGGCTTAAGTTGAGCCTGGGCGGCAGCGGCGGCTTTGGACTGGGCGCGGCGGCGAGCTTCTTTTTGGAGAGCCACCGCCCGGTTCTCGGCATCAATCAGTTCGCGGCGTTGTTTCTCAAGCTGGGCGGCCAGTTCGGCATTCTGTCCGGCAGCCCGGACGGCCCCTTCGACTTCCTGGACCCGCTCTCGCAGTTCGCGGCTCTGGCGGCGCACCATTTCCAGTTCTTCTTCCATCTCGGAACGAGCCTGAGTACGAGCCTCATTGGCGGCTTTTTTACGCTCCTCGTCTATGTGACGCAGGCGGCGGCTGAGTTCGTCCCGTTCGCGTTCGGCCTCGGCTCGGATTTTCATGGTATCCAGCCGAGCGTCAATTGTTTCCTCGCGCTCCCGCTGAATCTGGGCCAGCATCGCGTCAACCTGGATTTCCTCCGGCGCGACCATTTCCTGGGCTTCGTCAATTATTTCAGCCGGTAAACCCAGCCGCGAAGCAATCGCCAGCGCGTTAGAACGTCCCGGCAGACCGATGACCAGCCGGTAGGTCGGCGAAAGAGTCTCGACGTTAAATTCTACACTGGCGTTCTGAACGCCCGGTGTGACATAGGCAAAACTCTTTAATTCGCTATAGTGGGTTGTAAGGACGGAACAGGCATTTTTTCTGAGCAAAAATTGGATTATCGAACGGGCCAGGGCCGAGCCTTCCTGGGGGTCGGTTCCCGCGCCAAGTTCGTCCAGGATTACCAATGTCTGATCGTCGATTTTGTTCAACATACTGATGATATTGGTCAGGTGAGAAGAAAACGTACTGAGGCTTTGCTCGATAGACTGTTCATCACCGATGTCAGCCAGCACTTTCTGGAAGACCAGCGCCTGAGAGCCTTCCTCGACCGGCAGATGCAACCCGGCCTGAGCCATCAGGGTTAAGAGTCCGGCTGTCTTGATCGAAACCGTCTTGCCGCCGGTATTTGGCCCGGTTATAACCAAAATCCGAAACTTTTCGCCCAGGTATATATCAATCGGCACGACCTTGCCGGTCAAAAGAGGGTGACGAGCCTGGATGAAATTAAGACCCTCACCGCTGCCCGGCTCAAACAGGCGAGGCCGGGTGGCTCGCAGGGCGTTGGCATAACGAGCTTTGGCAAAAGCCAAATCCAGTTCAGCCAGCGCCCCAACCGCTGCGACAATTTCATCGCTGTGAAGACCGACCTTACCGGCCAATGCCAGAAGCACCCGCTCAATTTCCTCCCGCTCGGCCATCTGAAGTTCGCGCCAGCGATTATTCAAATCTACAATCGCCAGCGGCTCCATAAAGACCGTCTGACCGCTGGCTGACGAGTCGTGGATGATGCCGCGCATCTGGCCCTTAAAGTCAGCCTTGATTGGGATAACATAGCGCCCGTCCCGCATGGTAATAATCGCTTCCTGAATCATTGACGAGTACTGCGAAGACGAAAGCATCTGGTTGATACGTTCCAGCAGGCGGTTGTGAGCGGTTTTAGTTTCATTGCGAATCCGGCGCAGGGCCGGGCTGGCGCTATCCAGCACCGTACCATCCGGGCTAATCGTTTGCTCTATTTCATTTTCCAGCAGGGGCAAATCCACCAACCGCTGGGCAATCTGGGGCAGGTAGAAAAGGGAACCGCCGCCACCGGCTTTTACAATAATCCGGCGCAGGTTCCGGCTGCTCAACATGGTCGCTGCGATGTCCAGGAAAGAGGTGGCATCCAGGGACCGGCCTATAGCCGCCGCCTTGACCAGACCACGCACTTCTTTCGCACCGCCAAGGGTCGTTTCCGGGCGCAATTCCAATAAATCGCGGGCTTCGGTAGTAATATCCAGCCACATCTTGCTTTCAGCCAGGTCCAGCGAGGGTCGCAATTCCATAACCAGTTCCCGGCCAGGCTCAAAAGAGGTATGGTGGGCTACCCGGTCTAACACTTTATAATATTCGAGGACTCGAAAGGTTCGCTCGTTCATTTTCTTAAAATTACTTCCAATCTAATTTTATTGTTTACTTTAAACCCGGCCACTGGGTCAGATTTTCTTTTTTTTTCTCACGCATAGTTGGTTGTATTATACCACAATTTCGTGGAACGTTAAACGCAAATCGTAGAACGTAACAAACCTTCAAAGCATGTTCTTAGCTAATTATACCGTTTTACTTCCGAAAATGTTCATTTCAGTACAGATTCAACCATAATTTCCCAAATTCTCGGCTTGCCTGTCACTGCATCTTTACGTTCAACATTGAATGTCCTACGTTTAACGACCGACTATGGCATATCTTTTGCAAGGTAGCAGGTAGCAGGTAGTTGATTAATATCATCCAGACTGCTTTTAAAGGGTTATCCAGGTTGTATTAAAGTAGGAAAACCAGGCTAAAGAGCTAACGGAGAACGAAAAGTGAAAAAAAGCACGCGGATTAAAGATGTAATCGGTGGACTAATGCTGGGCGTTATCGCCTGTCTTATTTTAATTGCCTGCGGCAGCGACCAGAATGCCGGGGCTGTAAGTACTCAACCCCAGGCTACCCGGGCGGGCGGCCTGGCGACAGCCGGAAATAACAGTACAAACACCGGCTTTAGTTCTTCGACTAATGCCACCAGTGGCGCAGTTCAGACTAACTCATCCCAGGCTCCCGCCGGTCAGACTGTCCCACTCACGCCTACGGGCTTCCTAAACCAGGATGTTCGCAACGTCATTAAAGCGGTACGCCCTTCGGTAGTAGAAATCATCGCTGAAACGAGCAGCAACAATGTCGGTAACATTTTCGACCGGGGCAAGAGCGGTGGAGAAACCGGCATCGGCACAGGTTCGATTATCAGTGCGGACGGTTACATTGTGACTAACAACCACGTGGTTGAAGGAGCTAACAAATTTACGGTAGTCCTGCCCGATGGCCGCCAGTACGATGCGACCCTGATTGGCCGGGAAGGCAAGACCAACGATATAGCCGTAATCAAGATTGACCCGCGCCAGAACTCTAACCAGCCTTTGCCGGTTATGAAGCTGGGCGATTCTAGCAAGCTCGAAATCGGGGAAGCAGTCGTGGCTATTGGCAATGCTTTAGGTCTGGAAGGCGGCCCGACCGTGACCCAGGGGATTGTTAGCGCCATTGGCCGGAGTATCCAGGAACCCAACGGAGCGCAACTGACCGCCCTTATTCAAACCGATGCAGCCATTAATCCCGGCAACAGTGGCGGCCCCTTACTTAACCTGCGCGGCGAACAAATCGGCATTAATACCGCCGCCCCGGTGGACCCTTCACAGGGTGTAGTCGCTAACGGTATTGGCTTCGCGATTAATATGAACCAGGTGTTGCCACTCCTGCAACCGTTTATCAGCGGCAATGCCCCTGCTCAGGGCAGCGGGCAGGCCGTCTTTGCCGAAAAACCTTTCATGGGTATCTTGCCTCAAACTGTTACGGCTGGTCTGGCTGCTCAGTATAAGCTGCCAGTCAAGCAGGGCGCTTTGATAGGCCGAGTTGACCCCAATACTCCGGCGCAACAGGCCGGTTGGCAGGTTGGCGATATTATTATCAAAATGGACGGTGCGGATATTAAAACGACTGATGACCTGGCGGCAGTCCTGGCCCGGCACAAAGCTGGTGATACGGTTCAGGCTATCCTGATCAACCGCAGCGGTCAGCAGCGCAACACCCAGATAACTTTTACTAAGTCGCCTAACTAACAGGTGGTAGAGTAGCCTGTAGCCACTGGTTCAGTAGTAAGAAGTTAGGTGCTGAACCAGTGGCTACAGGCTAGATAAGTAGTACTAAAAAGGACGCTCTTGATTGAGCGTCCTTTTTAGTGTGAGGTAATTAGAATGCTTTGGACTAACCCTGCTAAAAGCTATGCAACCTGCGAGTTAACTATCCGTAACCAGCTCCCGTTTCCGGTTGCGTCCGGCGGAACTCAGGTTACGAAAGAGAGTACGCCCCCGGCTGACCCGCTTCACCGGCATGGGCAACCCGACCAGCGTAATCATATCGCCATCCACCGCTACAGCCTTCTCACCACCATCGGCGCTTTCACCGAAAGAAGCAAGGTAGGGCAAATATTTGTGATAACCCAGCAAAGAAGCCATAGTATGCACAGTCTGGGTCGGCACACTCCGGGTGTAGGTATAACCTCTGGCCCCAGGTGTAGCCTCAACGACCAGCTCGCCCGGTTCCGGCAGCAGGCAGTGATGCACCCCGCCGATACCGCTCAACATATCCTGGTAAGCCCCGGTCATAAAGACCCCGATGACCAGTTCTTCGCCATCTGTCATAAAATCTATGTCCGGCAGCATCACTGTATCGTCTGGTTCACCGGAGCGGTAGACATCATCCGAGTCGCAGGTCAGGCCCGAAATCCAGGCTTTCTTGAACGGCTTATCGTAACCGTTTAGCGGCAGGACGATAAAAGGCTGTTTCAAGGCCCAGGTGTCCGGCAGCGACGACATTAGCGACCCATCAATGACGTACCAGGCCACATCCGGGTTGTGGGAAGGCTTGGCAACTACCACTTTATAGAAATCGAAGCCGTAAGCCGCTGCTGTATACCGGCCAAACTCCCCGACAATTTCGGGATGTTCGATGCCGTACTCGGCGCACAATTGCATTACACCCTCGGTCAGTTCATCGGCAAAAGCCTGGTAGTCGAAATCAAAGTCCAGGCTGTATGGAACCGGCATACCGCCGCCAAAGTTAAAAGCCCGCAGGCTGGGATGAAGCGATTTAAGCTCGCAATAGCTGCGGAAACTTAGCAGCAAAGCCCTGACCCAGTTTTCGCGGTCCACGCATTGAGTATCAATCATGGCATGAAACATCACCAGCTTGAGATTCGGCTGGGCGGCAATCTTTGCGGCCACCGCCGGAATTTCAGCGTGTGCCACCCCAAAGCGGCTTGTCACCTGGGAGAAATCGCCATAAGGCAAAATCGAACGGTCCACCCGCAGACGCAACCCTACTTCAAAATCGAAGTGGCTGTTGGCGAAAGGGGCAATCTCCTGGACCGACTCAATAATCGGAATGATATTCTTGAAACCTTCGCGCCGCATCTGCAAGATGTTCTGGACATAGGCCGGGGTCTTGAACCCATTGGTCAAAATCATCCGGTCGGAGGGCAAATTGCCTGCTTTCCAATGCAGACGAGCCATCTGTAAATCCATCGGGGAACTGGTTTCGTAGTGAGCGCCCGCCTGAAGAGCTGTACGGATTAAGTCTTCGTACTGGGCCGCTTTGGAAGCATAGGCATAGGTAAATTTCGCCCGGTAGCCTTTGCGCCGGAAAGCACTGGCAAAATAGCCGTGCATTTTGTTAATCTGGCGCGTCACCAGGGGCGTGAAGCCAATTTCAAGCGGCGAACCCCATTTTTGGCTGAGGTCCAATAAATCTAAATCCTGGCAAAAAAGGCGATTATTTTTTAAGTGAAGGAAATCGGTTAATTCATTGGTGGTAAGGCCGTGGCGGCCTTGTAAATACTCGAAATAGGTTGTGGTAGGACCGGCAAGGGTCTGTGTCATTCTATAAAATACCTCTTATTCTTTCTAACCGGCGAGCAAAGCTAACCCGCCGTGGCTGATGGATGTCGAACTACAGTTTGGAAACACTCGTTTTGGCGCATTGTATTAGCTAACATATAAACTCCTTGGTAGTCTTTACCGGGTCGAGAGCGCGACTGGTTCACTTTCGCACAAGCAAACTATCAAGCGCTCCAGGCATCTTCTTCTTTTGAAGGCTTTAACCGCTACGGTTTTACCTTTTCCAGGTTACAAACCGTGCAATTGATGCTGGTAAAGATGATAAATAACATCGGGGTTAGAACGAATAAGAATTTTTCTTTTTCGGAGCATATATACGAAATATGCTTCCATAAAGTTTCAAAATGCCCCGGCCTTATCCATGGCCGCAATAGAAGATTTTAACAGAAATAGTCCCAATATACAACCTGAATTGCTAAATTATCCCTATTCTTATACGTAACCTTCCATCAAGAAAATACTCCTTTACCAGGATTGTGGTTGCTTTCTAATTCATACAAGATAGGTGAGGTTTCCGCTATGTTCTTTTTACGCCATAAGGGTGATTACAATCACACCCAGGCCGAGGTTAAAATGCTTGCTTTTCTCAGAATGATGACTTAAAATGACTTTTAAGTGTGCGTAGAAAGTCTTGATTTCCCACCAGGGGAGCGCATGAGAACTACGTTATTTCAAGTGATAATCCACAGAAATCAAGGTCAATCGAGGGAACAGTCAATGGAACTAATGGTGGAGTCCGGTCCAGACGCAGGTAAAGTTTTCCAGGTTGGACAGACCATGTTGGTTGTAGGCCGCCAGGTTGGGGTGGACATCCTGCTTAATGACGACCAGATTTCCCGTCGTCATGCTTCTTTTGAAGAAGTAAATAATGTTCTATACCTGAACGATCTCGGCTCAGCCAATGGTTCTCGCCTCAATGGTAGGACTGTAACCGCCAATCAGCCGCTTATTCTCTCGCCGGGCGACCGGGTGCAAATCGGTCGGACTACTTTGGTAGTCCAGAGCGCCCATGATGAACCTACTTTAACCGGGTTGGCCGGGGCTTTTCCGAGCAATAATCCTTATGTTAGCCCGGCCCAACCCGCTAACGCCAGTAACGCGCCCAACCCATATCAGCCCGACCAGTATCAAAATCAACCACCCGCCGGGAATTATCCGAATCCCAGTTATAATGCTCCCGGCCCGAACCAGGCATATCCTGGCACAGACCAATCTTACTCCGGCCCTGGCGCATATGCCCCACCGGTCCCACCCGCTCCGATCCCTTATTACCCGAATATCCAGGTTCCTGTAACTCCAGCTCACAAGAAAAGCAGTTCCGGCCCGATTATCGCCGGTATCGCTGGCATTTTGATTGTGGCCGCCCTCGCTTTAGGCGCAATTTTACTGGTCAGCGGTATTATCCCCAGTACCAACAACCCTACTCCGCAAGCCCAGGTAACTTCTACCCCGGAGACTCCAGGCCCGATTGTGCCGGTCATGCAGATGCTAGTAGGACCAAGTGGCAGTAATGCTTTGCCGCCCCCGCCGCCCGAAACAACCGCCGGGGTAACGCCTACGCCAGGTCCGGGTGGACCGGGAACTCAGGGTCTGGGGGTAGCTGTCACCTTTCCGACCGGCTGGAAGACAACCGTTGATGAGAGCCAGAACCTTATTGAGAGTGACGCGCCCGATGGCATCACCTTTTCGCTGGTCTACCGGCGTTCCGGCCTCACCGGTACTCCAGCCGAGCGGCTCACCAACTATCTGAAGGCCACCGAACCAAACATAACTAATTACACTCTGACTCGTCCGGTCCAGGCGGCTTCATCGGATAATTCCATTGCAGATGCCTACGTTACTTATACCGATAAAGATGGTAAACTACTACAACGGGACTATATTGTAGCTACGGCAAATAAGACTGGGGATACTTATTTTATTCATTTTTCGACTGTAGATGCGTCGTTTGATAGTCAAATAAGTACCTTTAATTCCATCCTAAAATCCATTGTTATAAATTAAGCTTTATTGGTCTAAGTGCTGAGAGGAAATAATTGCTAAAGCTAGAACCGGTAGCCCTTACCCATGTAGGGCGTAAACGAAGTAACAACCAGGATTACCTGGGCGACCTTATTTTCAAAAGTGGCCGCAAATACGGCCCTGAGAAATTAAATGAGCGCGGTCATCTTTTCGCCGTGGCAGACGGCATGGGTGGCTACGCCGGGGGCGAGGTTGCCAGCGAGTTTGCCATCACCACTTTGTTTGAACGCTATTACAATGGGCCAAGTTCAGGCGATATTGGCACAGATTTAAGCGAGGCTATCCGCGCCGCCAACCTCAAGGTCCATACCGAAGCCAGCGGCAGCGGACGGCCTCAAATGGGGACGACCCTCACATCGGTCCTGGTAAAAGGCAACAAGGCTATCTTTGGGAATGTCGGGGATAGCCGGACCTATCTTGTCCGCCAGGGCATCCCCGAACGCGTCACCCACGACCACTCGCTTGTCCAGGACCAGATTGATGCCGGGGTACTCACGCCCGAACAGGCCGAACGCAGCGCCATCAAGAATTTCATTACCAGGGCCATCGGACACCGAGACGAAGTTGAGTCCGACCTCTTTGAACGCGAGATTCAAAAGAATGATGTCCTGCTGCTTTGCTCCGATGGATTGCACGGGCTGGTTCAAGAAATAGAAATGGGTACGATTGTCGCCACGGCCTCCAGTATGCAGGAAGCCGCTCAGACCCTGGTGGACCTGGCGAACGAACGCGGCGGCCACGACAATATCAGCGTATTGCTTGTCCGGGTGGAAGATGTGGGCGAAGCTTTACCGCCTATCCTGAATGGCCGGGAGCCGCTTTATAACACCAACCGGTCCCTTTTTAACCAGCAAACCGAGCCACTAGGCTCGGTTACGGTTCCTTCTATCGGCGGCACTACCATTTCAAAGTCCGACCGCCCCACCGCTCCGGTAGTGGTAGCCTCGCCCCCCGTCTACTCTCAACCGACTATACCCATGGCACCAGTTAGGGAAAATAAACCTAAAACCGGGGGCAAAGGTCTGCTGCTGGGTTTGCTGGCACTACTGGTAATAGCCGGAGTGGTTGCCGCTTACCTCCTCTTATTCAACACTACACCGGCCCCGGCGGCGGTTCCTACACCAGTTCCGGCGGTCCAACCTACCACCACCCCAACCATAACCGCTACACCGGCTTCAACTACACCAACCCAAACCACACCTGCCGCCCTCGCCACAGCTACTCCGGCCCTGGCGGCCACCGCTGCTAACTCTACTGGAAGTAGTGCGGTTGCCCCGGCTTCAACAACAGTCCTGGCAGGGGTTGGCGGATTAGCCTCTACCGTATCCCCCGGTAGCACTTCCGGTAGCGGGTCAGATCGACGCTCCGTACCACCGGAAGGTCAGGCGGTTGCGGTAGATAGTTCTAAACTCTGTCCAGGTCCAAACACTACCCTGAATGGCAACCTGATATGCTGGTTAATAACCGGCCTGACCAGTGTAAAGCAAATAGATGTAGAATTAGTAAAATTCTCCGGCGAATATAGTGTAAGGTTGATACCGAAAGACGCGACCTCCGCCCAGGAAATCATTCTAATACCGGCAAAAGAGGCCAAAGGCCACTTTCAATCCCTGCCAGGCACTAACGTTGCGCTGGGTATGTACAGAGTGCAAATCACTCATGCCGGCACAGCTACTCCAGAAATTTATAACTTAAAATTTGGCCCTTCCGACTCTGAAGCATGGGCCGAACCCCTGGTTAAAGTTACACAACAGGGTCAGGTTCTACTGATACAGGTTGATAACAAGCTCTAAAAATCGTAAATTCAATCGGATTAACTCCTTCAAGCCCTGGTGGATAAAATGGTTTCTCAACCTGTTTTAGCAGGTTTTGAAAATCGGACCCGAAAAGCTCTGGCCGGGTCTGGTTCCCCTGGCGGCAAAATCGCCCGGCTGATCTGTCTTCTATGCCTGTTGGCTAATATTTTCCTATCGGCTTGCGGTGAAAGCTCGCCCACGCCCATACCTACTACCCCCAACCTTTTCCAGGAATCCAGTAAAATTGATACCTCCCTGCGCGACTTGCTGGTGAGTTACCAGTCTGGCGGACTTGAAGCCGCCCGGACCTACGCCAAAGATAGCGGGTTGCTGGATGCCCAGGACCGGGTACGCTTTGGGTTAACCCTGACCAGCGCCACTGACGCACCTAACATCACTATTCAGGTTCAGCAAATGGGCGGTGAGGTTTACAGCAGCGCCGGTGAGCAACTGGCCGTAGCCGTAGAACTTAGCAAGCTGACCACTTACTTCAATCCAACCGCCCGGCGTAATTTCTTTCAGGAACTGGCTGCTTTGAAGGAAGTCAAAGAGTTAAAGCTGCTGCTGGCTCCTTCGCTGGCCGGACCGGGTTTAGCGCAACCGGGCAGCCTGAACAGTCCGACCCTGAATCAAGGTGTGGCCTTAATCGGGGCCGATCGCTGGCAAAAAGCCGGTTTTAGCGGCCAGGGTATCAAGGTCGGGATTATTGACGGTGGATTTGCCGGATACCGCACTTTCCTGGGCAGCGCCTTGCCGTCCGCTTTGCAGGTCGAACTGCAATCTTTCCTGCCCGGCAACGCCGAAGGAATAGAAAATCATGGAGTCGCCGTAGCGGAAGTGGTTCACTCCCTGGCCCCGGATGCCAGCCTGATTTTAGCCCCCATCGAAGATGAAATAGGGTTTAGCCGGGCTGTGCAG
>JAYSYV010001286.1:0-3448 GCA_043727245.1 Chloroflexota bacterium
GTTAAAGGAAGTAAATAATTGGTAAATTAACTTATGCAGGGGTGCTAACCAGAACTTCAGGGCTACCGCCAGCACCAGTATATCCACCAGGGGAAAGGCAATAGAAGTGACTATCTGAATAGGCGTAAGGGTAGGATCCTGCAGGTAAGGCATGATAAGAAAGTTCCAAATTAATATGCCCAGGCTGCTGGTAACAATCAAGGTGTCCAGCCCGGCCGCCGTATTTTTTTGGCGGGACGGGTCGCGTACAAGCAAAAACAATCCGGCTCCCAGCAGCGGATAATAGCTCAGAAACAACAGATCAGCTACTGAGGGAAAGGCGCTTCGATTTCAAAAATAATATTATATACCGCCCACGCAACCTCACCCAATACCCACATGGTCAGGGCTCCGGCGAATAAATACCAGGCTTTAAACCTGGCAGGACGATAACGGCGCACGCCGATGATGATAGCCACTACCGGCAGCACGTTAACAGCCGCAAAATAGCCGTTGAGCATTGACAGGGCATTGCGGGGAATCAAGAAATAGCCGGCTGAGACTATTAACCCGACCACGAGTAAAATTTGCCAGGCCCGATTACTATGCTCTGGTAAATCGGAAGGCAGACTGAAAACGGCTTCAACCGGCTGAGGTCGAGCTGGTACACCTAACTCTGGCTGGCTGGGGGGTTGTCTGTTGGAGAGGTAGGCTTAAGTAACGACATATTGTTTATTTTCTAAGTAGTGATAAAGTTCAATTCTACAAGGGGGTAAGTCATTCAAAAACTCAGTTTTTACCAAATGTTGGAGTTGGACCCTTAAAAGCAAGCGGCACAAGCAGCGTTGTTTAATTATTTTAATAATTATTTTGGATTCTCCTATTTAATTCCCCCGAAGTGTCTTGAGATTTAGTTTTAGCTTATCATTTAAAAATCCTTTACAAGTATCCATAAGTCATAGATACCATTGCTTCATTACAAAGCGAGTACAATCTGGCGAGAATTTGGATAATTGTCCTGGCTACTTCAATCATACAGCCACGCGGTTTAGTAAATGTTACTTACCTCATCAGCCTTGTAAGCCACCTTAGTTATTGAAGTCCCTCAAGGTGTGCAGGAGCAGTATTTATATGGATAACTCGGACCTGACCCCTCCATCCAGGAGTTGATGGGTCAAAAAGTAAGGGCGCAGTTCTTTGAGTTGAGCAGCCGCTACTTGAGTTGGAGTTTATAATCTTTGTCAAACATAGTTTGCAGTTTTGGAATTGCAACGTTGCTACTTTGCTCAGGCAAAAGGTTGTACACGGGAAATAAAGGTGCAAATAGGTTAAAATGTAAGCAGGAATGTGGCAGTATTAGGGCCATTCAGGAAGACTTATTTTAAGTTGGTTTGCAGCGGTGAAATAATATTCCAAATCTGATGGCTATTTAAAGCTTTTAGCCTAAAAATTAATGGGGAGAATGATAATGACAAAAGATGGTTCGCTGGAATTGCGCCCTCTCGGAAAGACCGGACTGGAAGTTACACCCATTTGTTTTGGGGCGACGGCCCTGGGGAATATGCCTGAAACCTACGGCTACTCGATAGAACTTGACCAGGCGTTGGAAACTCTGCGGGCTATCTTTGCCAGCCCGGTCAATTTCCTGGATACTGCCGCCGAGTACGGTGGTGGCGAGAGTGAGCGGCGGATTGGCCTTATGTTAAAAGAATTGGGCGGTCTGCCCGCCGGTTTCGTGCTGGCTTCCAAAGCCGACCGCGACACGGCAACTCAGGATTTTAGCGCGGACCAGATGCGCCGGAGTGTCGAGCAAAGTTTACAAAAGCTAGGACTGGACCAGATTCAACTGCTCTACCTGCACGACCCGGAATACGGTAATATAGATGAAATTATGGGTAAAGGTGGGGCGGTGGAAGCCCTGGTGCGCTGCCGGGAAGAAGGGTTGATTGCTCATTTAGGCATAGCCGGTGGTCCGATTGACGTGATGACCCGCTTCGTGGAAATGGACGTGTTTGAAGTTGCCATCTCGCATAACCGCTATACTTTGCTCAATACGGAGGCCGCCCCTTTCTGGGATACCTGCGCTCAACATGGTGTAGCCTCGGTTAATGCCGCGCCTTACGGCAGCGGGATTTTAATCAAAGGGCCATCAAATTATCCTCGCTACAAATACCAGGAAGCGCCACCGGAACTATTAAAACGGGCCTTCCAAATAGAAGCGCTTTGCCAGAGTTACGATGTGCCACTGGCGGCGGCTGCTTTACAATTTTCGTTGCGTGACCCCCGGATTGTTTCAACTATCGTGGGTATTGCCCATCCCGACCACCTGGACCAGAATTTAAAGTTAGCCCGGCAGACAATCCCGGCTGAACTCTGGGATGAACTAGCCAAAATATAATCTTGCAGCTACAACTAATGTAAGGGACAGGGAAAATGCTTAAAAAAAGAACAATAGAACTGGCTTACGGTAAGACCGGTCTAACCATTGAGCTGCCGGACCTGGGCGAGAACTTGCAGGTGGTCGAACCGGCCTTCCTGGAAGGTGTGCCGGACGAACCGGCTGCTCTGGTGGCCGCGATGCGCCAACCGATTAACTCGCGACCTTTGCGGGAGATGGTTACTGGAGAAAACCAGACAATTGCCATCGTATTCTGTGATGTCACCCGGCCTATGCCCAATAACCGGGTGCTGCCGGTGGTGCTGCGCGAACTGGAAGAAGCCGGGGCGCAGCGCTCCAATATTGTGCTGATCAACGCCACCGGGCTGCACCGGCCCAACGAAGGAACCGAACTGCGCGAAATGCTGGGCGATTTCGTTTGCGATAATTACCGGGTCATCAATCACAACGCCTTTGATAAATCCACCCTTTCGCACCTGGGAAAAACCAGTTTCGGGGCCGAAGTGTGGGTCTGCCGCGAATATCTTCAGGCCGACTTGAAGATACTGACCGGCTTTATCGAGCCGCATTTCTTTGCCGGGTTCAGCGGCGGCCCCAAAATGATAACGCCTGGCATCAGCGGCGGCGACACAGTTTTGCACGCCCATAACGCCCGCATGATTGGCGACCCACAAGCGACCTGGGGCATCATTGAAAACAACCCCATTCACGCCGAAATCCGCGAGGCTGCCGGGATGGCCGGTTCCGATTTCAGCCTTAATGTTACGCTTAACAAGCGGCACGAAATTACCGCTGTATATGCCGGGGAAGTCTTTGCCAGTCACCGGGAAGGTTGCGAATTTGTGCGCCGGACGGCTATGCAGCCGGTGTCGCGGCCCTTCGATATTGTGATAACGACCAATAGCGGCTACCCGCTCGACCAGAATCTCTATCAGGCCGTAAAGGGCATGAGCGCGGCCTCCCTTATAGTCAGGCCGGGCGGCGCGATTATCAGCGCGGTGGAATGCTCAGACGGTATTCCCAACCACGGCCCTTACAAAGATATTCTCAAACTGCGGCCCACTCCCCAGG
>JAYSYV010001287.1:0-3444 GCA_043727245.1 Chloroflexota bacterium
TCTTGCATTGAAGATACAATTATCTGGGCTTTATCTATGGAGGGAAACCGGGTATAGAGCGTGTAATAAATCCTTGAGAAATCCACAGCCATTTCGGGCTGAGTACGGACCTGGAAATAATTAATCGTAAGCTGAGGCGAACTGGTTACGGTGAAAGCCGAAAGACCAATGCTTTGCAGCTCGGCTTGCAAATTGGCATCGGTCGGGCTGTTCAAGCGGCCCCGGACCGTATCGTCCAGGGTAGTTCCAAAGTGGGCCAGTTGATGGTCCTGTTTAGCGGTTTTTATCACTTCCGCCGGGTCGGTGGCAACCTGAGCGGTATGCCAGCCGTAAAAAGTATAGAGCGTGGAGCGCGGAAAATCGCCCCGGTAGACCGGCTTGTTATTGGCATCGGTCAGGGTCAGGTTAACCCGGTTCAGGTCGGAAAAGCGGCTAAAGATAGTATAGACCAGATTATAGGCGGTAGCCTCGGACTGGCGTAGATTATCCAGGTCATCCGTAGTGCGGTTAGGCGGGGCCGTCTCCGAATTTAAGACCATACCATTAGCGGCCAGGCGCACCTTTAACTGCAAGACATCGGGGGTACTCAAGCCCAGGTCGCCAACTCGGCCCTGGTAGAGGTCGGCGTTATTCAAGAAAGCGTAAACCAGGTCTCGGCTGGCCGGTCCGGTCGTGAGGGACTGAGTAGGTGTCGGAGCCGCCGCTTGAGCGCCGTTATTCTGGTTCTGATTCGAGGAAACGACCGGGGCCACTGTCGCGGGAGGCTGGGCCACGAAACTGGTCTTGAGCGGATTACCCACCAGCAGTTCCAGCGCCAGGACTACCCCTACGGCTACCAGAATAAAGACAAAAAACCCGATCAGGTAGATAGCCGTCCGCGATTTAGCCGCCTGGGAAAAGTTCAGGCCGGTCCGGGAAGCGATATGCGGCTCCGGTTTAACTTTAGGGCTAGCACTGGCTTGAGAGAAAGATGATTCTTTGGGCCGGAAAGAAGTATTATTAGGGCCGCTGGCAGTGTTCCCGGCTGGCCTGGTAGAGCGGTTGACCGTCGAAGGATTGAAACTGCTTGAACCGGAGGCCGCACCAGTAGTAGAGCGACCTGCCGAGCTACTATTCCCACTCGCCGGACTTGAGTAAGGCGTAGCCGGAGTAGATCTGGGTCGGGCGGGAGTGGGACTGATAGCCGGGTTAAGACCTCGGCGCAGGTAATTATAGTCCCGGCGCTTTGAAGCATCGCTCAAGATGTTGTAAGCCGAGTTTATCTGAGCCATGCGGTCTTCGCTATCGGCGGCGCGGTTAATATCGGGATGATACTTTTTAGATAGCGCCCGGTAAGCCGCGTCAATTACCTCCGACTCTGCCTCGGTATCAACTTGCAGCACTTTGTAGTAATCAACTTCAGGTTTGCGTTTAAGTTCAGTCAAAATTTTTCGGCAGTCAGATATAGGTTAATAAGAAAAGTCTCACCCTACCCAAATATCCAAAAAAGCCGGTAGAGTCATATTTTACTCTCAATTATAGTTGGACTGAGCGGTAGCGTCAAACCTCAACTTCCAGCCTTGAAATCCGCTGAAACGCCTCGCGGTCAGTCAGACCGCCGGTTAGCAATTAGCTGCTTTAAAAAAGCTTCTTCGGCTTCCCGGCCCACCACTTCGCCATCCAACACTGCCGTCCGCAAGGCCGCTAACAACTCTCTAAACTCCGGCCCGGCTGGTACGCCTAGATGCAACAGGTAATCCCCGGTTAGCTGAGGCGAACGCTCTTTTATTTCTTCCCGATAGCGCCGGACAAATTCGCGCTGCTCCTGGGGCAATAAAATCTCAAAAACCCTTAACGACTCCGCTTTGTAAGACTTAAACAGGTGGTCAAGCTGACTGTTTTTGAGCGGTGAGCGCAGGGCGGGCCGCACTTCTTCCCACAGCCGAGCCACCTCCTGGGGAACGACTGCCTCTAATTTGTCAAAATTTAAGCTCTTCAAAATAGTGGCAGCGGTGGATCTCCCTTGCAGGTGCAATAGAGCCGCCAGGTATTCATAAGGCCGGGGCCGGTTTATTTCACTTTCCAACCGGCTAAAAGCCTGGGCTAAATTTTCGTTCCAGAGCAACGCCGGGTGAAAGTGCGCCAGCAAACCGTATCGGTGGAGCAAAGCCAGACCTTTAACCGGGCGCAATTCTTTGAGAATCACTCGCAGTTCGTTGCGCTTGCGTTCGGCGGTAAGCAGTTCAAAGTAGCCCTCGTCACGGGCCTTTTCCAGAAGTTGCCGGGTAAACGGCTCAAATGAATAGCCCATACGGGCCGCAAACCGGACCCCTCTTATCATGCGAGTCGGGTCGTCCTCGAAACTGGCCCGGTGTAAAACACGCAGCCAGCCATCTCGCAAATCAGCCAGACCGTCAAAGGGGTCGAGCAAACCCTGACCGGGCGACAGGGCCAGCGCATTAATCGTGAAATCTCGCCGCTTTAAATCTTCGGCTAAAGTGGCCGGAAAAGAAACCGTCGGTAAAGCCGCCGGGCGTTCGTAGCTTTCCTGACGGGCCGTGGCAAAATCGAGATGAAGACTCTCGCCAAGGTCAAGCCTGGCCGTACCAAAGGCGTTATGCTCCAGCAGCTTGACTTTAATATTAAGAAATGAAATTTGTCGCTCGAAATGAGCCAGAAGCCGCCGGGCCACACCGGGCGCATATTCCAGGGTTACAAAATCCAGGTCGGTATTTTCCCGGCTCAACAGTAAATCCCGGACAATTCCGCCGACCAAAAAAACTTCGTGGCTGTTTTCCAGAACAATTTCAAAGGCCCGCCGGTGTTCATCCGGCAGGGCCGACCGCAGTTTTTCCAGTAAAACAGCCGGGTCTTTATAATCAAACGGGGGGAAGACAGGGCGCACTGGTTTTTCCTAATGGGTAACTTTAGCTTTTGTTTCAAGCTGCGTGACGGCGGCCTCAAGTTGAGGGTCGCGGCCATTCAAAATATCTTCGGTGGTCCAGGTGACGGTTATATCCGGCGTAACTCCAATTCCATTTAGCTTCACGCCTTTGGCACTCTCATAAACCGAATTAGTCACGCCCAGCGAAGTGCCATCTCCCAGAGGCCAATAGGCCACCGTTCCTAAAGCCCCGGCACTCTTACCACCAATCAGCGTTCCGGCCTGGAAATCACGAATCGCCAGGCTGAAAACTTCGCTGGCCGAGGCGCTGTTGCGTTCAATCAGCACCACCAGGGGCAAAAGCGGAGTTACCTGCTTGCCTTCGGAACGAGCTTTTAGTGTCGGAGAACCGGCCCGATTAGTGAATTTCCCCAGGACCGTCCCATTAGCTACAAAGCGCCCGGAAACACTATCAAAATTATAGCCCCCGCCATTATAGCGTAAATCAATCACCAGGCTGTCAGCGCCCTGACCTTTGACAGCACTAATCGCTTCGTCCAGGCGAGTGGCTACATCCAGGT
>JAYSYV010001288.1:0-3440 GCA_043727245.1 Chloroflexota bacterium
CAGTACGCCGGCCAAAAGCTGGTCGAAGCCGGAGAGCAACCGGCCATCCGATTAAAATGTTGCGAATGGCTTCAAAACCTTGCCGAAACGGTCAGCCCGGCTTTTTACAGCGCCAGGCGCGAGGAAAGCGTCCAACAAATTGAAAAAGATTACGATAACTTCCGGGCGACCCTGGGCTGGTTGCAGCCTATTTTGGGTTCAATACCCGATCCGAAGTTGGTGGAAATACGTCTCAAAGCCGGTAGCGCCCTCGGCTACTTCTGGTATCTGGCAGGCTATTGGAGTGAAGGGTACAAATATATCGAGCAAATCTTGCGACTGTTTGACTCGGAACCATACCTGTCGGAACCATACCTGTCGGCCTATAAGACCGAGCGGGCGAAACTTTTACTTGACGCCGGTATCCTGGCCTATTACCTGGGCGATTTTGCGGCTAGTGAGGCGAAATTACAGGAGAGTGTGAAGCTCTGGGGAGAGCTCGGCAGTCACCGGTTTCAGGTGTTCGGTTTGAGTATTCTCGGCAATCTGGGTATGGGCCGGGTCAATTTGAACGAGGCCCAGCCTATTTTCGACCGGCTCGAAGCATTGCTTGCCGGTTGGAAAGAGGAAATCAACCTAATCGGGGTCGAGGCTCAGCGCAGCCTTGGCTGGTGGTTTTTACGCCAGGAAAAGTTCGAGGGAGCCGGTGTCCAATTTGAAAAATGCCTTGAAGCCGGTCAGCAGATGCAGGATAAACAATTTATTGCCAGGGGATACCGCGATATGGGCGTGTTAGCCCTGGCCGCCAACAGTTACGACAAAGCTCGTTACTGGCTCAAAAAGAGCCTGCAAGTTTCGGTAGAAGTCAAGAACAAACAATATGTACCGGACCTATTGGTGAACCTGGCCGAGCTATCTCGCAAAGAAAAAGATTTCTCGCAGGCCGCATCGTACCTGGAAGAGGGGCTGCGAATTTGCCGGGAGATAAATTATAAATCCACCCAGGTTGTGACCCTGCACAACCCGGGCCTAACCATGCTTTGCCTGGAGAAATACAGGCAGGCCGAAAGCTATCTTGTAGAAAGCCTAATCGCGGCCAAAGGACTGGATAATAAAAAACTGGTCATTCTGGCTCTAACCGGGATTGCGAGCGTAAAAACGCTGGCCGGATCGTACCGGATAGCGGCCTGTCTGTTCGGGGCAGCCGAAAATTTGCGAGAAATGCGGGGCTTTATCATTGGCGACACTGACCAACAGGTTCACGAGTTTGCCCTCGAACAACTCAAAACCCGGTTTGACCAGCCATCCCTGCTCTATGCTTTTAAGCAGGGCCAAACTTTATCCTTCCAAAATGCGGTGGATTTCGCTCTGGCGAAAAGGGAGGAGCAGGAAAGTTTTATTGCGGAACCAAAAATTGCCTTTGAACCTCAAATAGTTGCCAGTACGCCTTTGCTCGCGGAAAGCCCCAAACTTTCAGAAGCGCCATTTATCATTCAGCCGCTTTTCAATGCGGACAACTTTCCGGTGAAATTGACCCAGCGCGAACTGGAAGTCCTGCGTCTTCTGGCCGAAGGGCTGACTAATTCTCAGATAGCTGATAAGCTTGTTCTAAGTCCCCGGACCGTCCACGCCCATGTCCGGGCTATCCTGGGCAAACTCGGTGTCAACTCGCGGGCGGCGGCCACCCGTTTTGCTCTTAAAAATGACCTGGCCTGACTTCAGCCCTCAATGAAGATCATTGCCAGGTACGCCGAGGAGTGGCCCCGCAAGTCCTGGCAATCTTAAACAACATTGTCATAAGCGCTTTACGTTTAGCCGGTGTAGGAAATGTAGCCAAAGCCCGGCGGGAGTGGGGCTTTGCTTTCACGCGGGCTTTATTTAACAATTTTGCTCAGGGCTGACTGTGCATTCCCCCTGCCGATGACCACTAAATCTGGCTATATATTTGGGGATGTGTTAAAGTATAATTAACAGCAGGCTTACTTTTGGGCTGTTGTTTATAAGTAACAATTCCCCTTACTACCAGGCTAAGTAGCGACCATTCATGTTACGGTATAGTACAGGCTTCAAAATCAGAATGGTAGGAAATCCCCGAAGTAAGACAAAAAGAGGACTGACCGGTTTAATTTTAGGTACATCCGGGTTAGCTCTGGCAACTGCTGTTTTAAAGATTTTCCAGTTTGAACAGTATCTTCATAACGTTGCCCTGGTTTTCATTGTAGTTGTCCTGCTGATTGCCAGCCGCTATGGTCTATGGCCGGCTATCGCCACTTCTATCCTGGGCTTCTTGTGTCTCAATTATTTCTTTATTACCCCCTTCGATACCTTATATATCGACTCGTTTGCCGGAGTAGTGGCGGTTATCAGCTTTTTGGTGGCGGCCTTTATTACCAGCCAGATTGCCGCCCGCGCCCGCTATACTACCGAGCAAGCCCTCCTGGGTCAGCAAGAAATCACCGCCCTCAACCAGTTAAACATCGCGGTCCTGGGAGAAGTACAGGCTGGCCCAATGTTGGAACAGGTGGTGCTACAGGTAACTCAAAACCTGGGGGCCAGTGTCGCGGCTATTTACATGGTCTCGCACAATAGCCCGGACCCCTTGATCCGCAGCGCTATTTATCCTGAAAGACCCCTGGACGGACTCGAAAAGGTGGGGTTTTTCCGGCCTGAATTGGTCGAAGCCTCTTTTAAACAGAAACAGCCCATTTTTAAATACCTGGAAGGGTCGGGCCGGGCCGCATATTTACCCCTGTTGCGTGGGGATGAAGCGCTTGGGGTTATGGCCGTAGTTTTAGAAGCTCAAAGTAACTTGAAGCCGGACTCTGGTAAGGAGATTTTTAGCTCGCAGGAAAAACGCTGGTTTCTTATCCTGGCTAATCAGGCCGCCCTGGCCGTTGACCATGCCCACTTGATTGCTGAAAATGCCCTGATAAACAGCCTGAAAGAAGCCGACCGCTTGAAGTCGGTCTTGCTGGGCCTGGTTTCGCACGAACTACGCACTCCCCTTACCGCTATCAAAACCGCCGTGGCCGGCCTCAAGGATGAAAGCAGTGAGATAGCCCCGGATGAATTGAACGAGTACCTGGATGTAATTGACCAGGAAAGCGAGAGACTCAGCCGCCTCATTTCTAACCTGCTTGACCTGAGCCGCATAGAAGCGGGCAGACTCGAACCGGAAAAAGGTCTATACTACTTACCGGAGATAATCGGCAAGACGGTGGATAGGCTTACCCGCAGCAACACTTTAGCCGCCCATCCGGTCCAAACCTGTTTCCAGGCAGAATTACCGTTAGTGCCACTGGACTATCTCCAAATCGAGCAGGTCGTAACTAATCTGGTGGGAAATGCCGTGAAATATTCACCAGCGGGTAAACCAATTAGAATTGAAGTCTGCCAGGCTTCCCGGCTCGTAACGGTTGGGCCGCAGGTTTACGGCAGCGAAGTTACCGAAAGTGCGCCCG
>JAYSYV010001289.1:0-3439 GCA_043727245.1 Chloroflexota bacterium
GGAGCGGCGGTAATTTCATTAGTTTTAGTGCCTACTTCCACCTGCGCTAAGACAATACCGTGCTTGGGTAAGTAAGCTGCCATCAAGTGGACCCCGTGCTTGGCTCCTGCAGCAATAGTACCGCGTAAAGTTTTACCATCAATACTTAAGGTCAAGCTGCCTCTGGAGGGTATTTGTTCGCGTAACTGGTTCTTGAAATGGTCACTAATTACTTTTTCTAGCTGGTTACATTCAAGTTTATCGCCTAAAACTCGGCTTAAAGTAGCCGGATGAGGCATAGATACTCTCTTAAGGCTGAGTAAATGGGCCAGTTCAAGCTGATGGGCATTAGCCCAATCGGCGATAGCCTGGAAACTATCTTGCCCGGCGAATTTAGCCAGCAGGGCTATGAGGGTCAGGATAGGCAAAGGGTAGCGGATACCGCGTGGATGGCGTTGATCGGTAAGTTGACAGAATTTTTCGTAAAGGACTTGTAAATCGGCAATGAACCCAACATTAGGTAACGTCACATCCAGGGCAAGTATGTTATATTTCATCTTAAGACCTTTCTTTTTATTTTTTGTGTGGTAACAAAATCTTAATCGGAAAGGTCTTTTTGTTCAACTCCTTTTAACTCATATTCCACTGCTGACTTTGCATTCCCCCTGCTCCTGGCCTGGCCTTTCTTTTAATTTAGAAATAGGCGTGCTATAATTGATTCCAATCAAAGTAATAGAAAATATTGTGATTCAATATCTCCTGCTTGGGAAGGCCCCTATTAAATGGTTAGTCTTGATCTCCAGAAACTTCAAATATTTTGTGAAGTGGCCCGGCAGCGCAGTTTTACCCGCGCCGCCGAAGCTCTCTACCTGACCCAACCCACCGTAAGCCAGCAAATCCAGGCTCTGGAACGCCAGATGAAAGTTCGCCTGTTCGAGCGATTGGCGAAAGAAGTTTACCTGACCGAGTCGGGCCAGGTGCTTTACGATAAAGCCGCCACCTTGCTCAATATGGCCCAGGAAGCCGAACTGGCCGTCCGGGAAGCCGCCGGGATTTCGGCTGGAAAGCTGGCTTTAGGGGTCGGTGTTACCCTCGCCACTTATGTACTGCCGGAGTTATTACGCCGGTTTAACTCGACCTATAAGGCCAGTCCCAATACCCTTCAGTCCAATAATTTCTCGCCGGTCAAGTTTGATATAACCCTCGGCAACAGTGAAACCCTGGCCCATAAGCTGTTGAAAAATGAAGTTGACCTGGGCTTGATTGGGTCGCCGATTGATTCGCATCCCCTGCTGGAATTGCACCCTTTTCTTGAGGATAAACTAATCCTGGTGGTTTCAGCCGAAGACCCCTGGGCTATGGAAGGCCGCACTTCAATTAGTCTGAGCGACATTGGTAATCGCCCGCTCCTGATTCGCGAACGCGGTTCGGCCTTACAGGCGTTTGTCGAAAGAATGCTGGATGCCGGTCATGTTCACCCCGAACAATATCTGATTATGGCGAATCTGGAAGCAATCAAACGCAGCGTGGAAATCGGACTGGGCGCGGCCATTGTCCCGGCTCTATCGGTCAAACGCGAGCTTGAAGCTGACCGGTTGCACGCCTTGAATATTGAAGGCGTGGAAGTCGGACGGACTTTTATTTACGCCCACCACAAAGACAAGGAGATGACCCGGCCCGCTAAAGCTTTCCTGGAACTGGTCAAAGCCTATGCCGCGACCGGCGGGGCCGAAAGCGGCTTGCCGGATGTGTTGCCGGTCTAGATTGTTAATTGCCTGCTCCCCTTCCTGAACTGATAAAACCTATCCTGGATGATTAACCGGTTTTAACCGAAGAAAAGCTGCCAGGTTTCAAATAGGAAGCCCTGAACCTGCGCGGGCAACCCCAGGCCAGCCCATATAAAACTAAATTCGGGCGGTTATCAAGGCTCCCCCCCTTTTTAGGCTATGTCAGGAAGTTATGTAACAGCCTGGTTTGAATTCGGCTAAAATTTTCCGGTTGGTTAGATTAGGCCGGTCAGGCTCTCTTTCAGGTCAACTAATGCCTGGTCGAGCAAAGCTTTGTTCTGAGGGTAGTTTAGCCAGGTGCTGGCTCCGCTGGGATGCGGCAGTTGAAACACTGTTACCGGCGAGGCCGGATTGAAACCAGGGGTAAGGCCCAGTGATGGAAGGGGTTCTCCGGCCTTTATCAGGCGAGCTTCCAGCCGGGTTTTTAGTTCATCAAGGGTCATCTGCTGCGGGTGAGCGATTATTTCTTCCAGCTTAATTTTCTCACCATAAACTTCTTTAATAGCGGTGCTGCCGACCAGGATAACCAGTTTTGGCCGGATGAGCATTAACTCTCTTAAGAGAAATGGGCGGCAAAGCGCCCGTTCGGCTGGACCCGGATTGCGGTCGCCACCACCGCCATTGGCTCGCCCCGGATAACACTTGTTGATAGCTGAAAGGTAAAAGTAGTCTCTGACCTGTTCTTCCGAAAGGCCGGTCCGGGCGAACCACTGCATTAACTTTTGACCGGACTGTCCGGCAAAAGCTATTTTGCGTTCGCCCTCGCTAAAGCCGGGAGCCTGCCCGATAAGCCACAACCTTTTAGAGGCGTTGCCCCGGTCAATTGGGCGTGAGAAAGCCACATATCCTTTATCCGAGCATATCCGGCAGGTGTCTACCGCCTGATTTAGCCGGTCCAGTTCGGTCAACTCGGCCTTATTCCATTCTACATCTGGCAAATTGATAAAACTGAGATTGTGCATTAAAACAAACCATACTTCAAAATATACATTAGCTAAACCAGGCTTAAAATTATTGGACACCACCGCCTGAGCCGTTATAATACGGAGGGTATTATAACATGCAAAATTAGAATTTTAGTTTTAATATCTTAAAATGACCGGCAAAAGTCTTGCGTGATATAGGAGAGTAAAATGCAATCACCTTTCTGGAATCAAAACCGCGCTCCGGTCCAACCGGCTGATATTACTATACCAAAGACTATTGCGGAAACGGCCTCCGTTACCAGCCGTCTGATGGAAGTGCTGGACAGCAACAATCACGGGAATGTCCACGGCGGTGTCATAATGCGGATGGTAGACGAGTCGGCGGCGATTGTGGCGATAAAACATTCTCGGAGGCCGGTTGTTACCAAGCGGATTGACCAGTTTACCTTTATAGCCCCGGCCTATATTGGCGACGTGGCCCATATTCACTGCCAGATGAATTACGTGGGCCGGACCAGTATGGAAGTGGGCGTGGAAGTCCTGGCCGAAAGTCTGGGGACCGGCGAAATCCGGCGCATCTGTTCCAGTCAGGTGGTCTATGTGGCCCTGGACGAAAACCGCCAACCGACCCAGGTTCCGCCTCTCAAAGCGACCACGCCCGAAGAAAACAACCGGATTCAAAAAGCGATAGCCCGCCGCGAACGAACCCTTCAACTGGAAAAAGAGTTGGATAGCGATTTTCAGTAG
>JAYSYV010001290.1:0-10359 GCA_043727245.1 Chloroflexota bacterium
TAATGGTGTAGTGGACCCGCCAGCCGATTATGAAGCTCAGGCAATCCAGTTTGGTCTAAATCCCCGTTACGTTTTCGATAAGTATATCGTGGGCAGCAGTAACCGGATGGCCGCCGCCGCCGGTCGAAGCGTGTCCGAAAATCCCGGCAACAGCTACAACCCATTATTCATTTACGGTGGAGTCGGTCTAGGCAAAACCCACCTTTTGCACGCGATTGGGCATGAAGCCCTGCGCTTGCGGCCGTACCTCAAAATTATGTACGTTTCCAGCGAGAAATTCACTAACGACCTGATTAATGGTATTCGTGAACAACGCATGGAAGAATTTCGCAATCGTTACCGTAGTATGGACATCCTGATGATTGACGATATTCAGTTTATTGCGGGTAAAGACCAGACCCAGGAAGAATTTTTCCATACGTTTAATACGCTGGTGGAATCAAACAAGCAAGTCGTGATTAGCTCGGACCGCTCTCCAAAATCAATGTTGACCCTGGAAGACCGTTTGCGATCACGCTTTGAAGGTGGTTTGATTGCCGATGTAAGTTTGCCGGATTATGAAATGCGGTTGCTTATCCTGCAAGCCAAAGCCCAGTATCAGCAGATTCATATTCCCCAGGAAGTAATGGAATTTATCGCCCACAAAGTACCCAGCAATATCCGAGAACTGGAAGGGGCTTTAATCCGGGTGGTTGCCTTTGGCTTCCTGAATAAAATGGGCATGTCGGTGGACCTTGCCGCCCAGGCTCTCAACGACTCGCTGCTAAGTTCTCGCAAAAAGCTTGTCACCAAAGAGCGCATTATTGACGCGGTGGGTAATTTCTACAATGTGGAAATGAAGGATTTGCTGGGTAAAAGCCGCAGCGCCGATATAGTCCTGCCCCGCCAGGTTGCCATGTATATTATCCGCGAACAGACCGATCACAGCCTGGTCGAAATCGGCCAATCGCTGGGTGGTCGCGACCACACTACGATTATGCACGGTCTGGATAAGATAGAACAGGCTTTGGACAGCAATATTCAGTTGCGGCAACAAATCAACACTATTACTCAAATTGTGTATAACGGCGAAGGTAAATAGCGGCCCTCCTGGTTTATGCAAAATTAAAAACAATCCTAAAGCGGGCATAGAGCCTGCTTTTTTTATTGCTTTGTAATCAGCAAATTGATTATTTTACCCGGTTTTTCAGCCGATACCACAATATGTGGATAAAAGGCGTTGTATAGTGGATAATCCCTATATTTTGTAGAAAAACCGGTGGCTATCTAGCCTTTTTCTAGGGATAAAATTGAGGATAACGACATGGTTGTTCTGCATAACTTAACCCACATTTTGTGGGGAAGCGTGGATAAGCTGCTAACTTTTTCCCCTTTTGTGAATTAGGGTATCTGATAAGGTGGACATTTAGGGGAAAGAGTCGCTTTGAGAGGTTAATCAGATAATGCGTTCGGAACCAATGTGGATAGTATTTCCACTTTCCCACGCCCTTTCCCACAGAATATGTTAACAAAAACTGATAAATTTAGCCTCGAAAATAGCTCATGTCCACAAATCCACCTTGCCTATTACTAATACCTCTAAATAAACATATAAATGTTATATGATTCATATAGAGAAAAACATGAGGATAACTAAAAGGAGATTGGTCAGTAGCCATTAGCAAGCAAGCCGTAGACGCAAAGCATGACCACACGTAAAAGGCTTATAGGCTAGACCGGCAATAATTATTGTGATATATAAGTGAGAAGTTAAATGCCAATGGTTGACGGTCCGATTCTTAAATGACTACAGGCTACTGACTACTAAACAAACAGAAAGTATCATTCTATGGCAGTAATGCGTTATACGTTAATTGATAAATCCGGTACTATAAGCTTTATAGCGCCCTGGAATACTTTAAAGGCATTGGTAGCGGCATGCAGTCGTAAACCGGCCCCAGAAGACCTGCTAACCCTTTTAGAAGTCGCTTCAAAGTATGACAGTGGTTTGCATGCGTATGTTTTAGACGGTCTGGCTGTCTTTGACGAACATTACACTACCTGTAATGCCGCAGACGCTACGGTTGAACTCAATCCTCAACTGGAAAGAGAACTGCGCGAACTCCTGTTTAATTCAAGTGAGTTACCGGAATGGTTGCCCGCTGCAAACGAAATATTTGCTCAACCACGTGACGAAGAAAAAGTTGAAATTACTTACGAAGAATTACTGGAAAAGCAAAGACAGTTGCGGGGAGTGGCTCTTTCCCGGCATCCTGTTTTGAGGGTGCTGGACGATGCAACCCGGCATGAAAGCCTGGAGCCGGTTAAAATTGGTCTGGTTATCTTTAACTTATCGGCCAGGCGCATAATCCAGGTGCAAAATAGTTATGGGGTGCTAAAACGTAGTGACCGAGGGCGCTACTTCGAGAACGGTCAGCCTACCGAGCGTCTTTATTTCTATCGTTTGCCCAGCGATTGGAGTTTACTTCCGTGATTTTTGAGTTTCTTTTGGCCCTATAGTTGTGGCGCGAGCGGCAAATCGCAAAAGCGGCTATGCCTCCCAGCAGACAGCACAGGCAGAAAACTTCTATCAGGCCCACGATGCCTTCCGGCCAGTTCTGTTTAAAGATATTTGCAGCAAGCGTGGATGTTATACCTGTTAAATCCATAATTTTAACTTCCGTCTAACTACACCTTATCACAATGCGTTTAGAAGTAATTATGCATACTATATGCCAGCTAAAATAAATGTTCCATGTAAAAAGAGGCGGGTCACGCCTCTTTTTAATCAATTATTTGATGTTCCGGTTAAGAGATAAGTTTTAGCCTTTGTCAGATGAGTTAGAACCGGGACCATTTTTAGGATCGTCCGGGCGGGGGGCTTTTTTAGCGAATAAACCACCAAATAACATTCGACTGTAGTTAGACCTTATTTCTTTACTGGTAGGCATTTCAACATTGCCCATTTCGTCCACCTGCGGTTGCTGGCGGCTGGCTTGCCAGCGTTCCCTGGTTTCGGCGGCCTGGGAGAGGTATTGTTCCAGCGGCGCAGCATCTGTTAAAGCCTCCGGCTTGGGCCGACCTCGTTCGTCAAACAGGCCGGCTTGCTCTATCAAGTTGCGCAACCCGGTTAGCTGCTCCTGGTAGCGGTCTAGCCAGCCGATAAGCGCGTCTGAATTGGTCCGGCAGATGTCTACATACATGGCTAGATTGCCCCCGGCCAGGCGAGTCGTGTCCTGAAAGCCGGTGCTTGCCAGCCGAGACATTTCCCGCCAGCCCGGACTGGTCCCGGCCAGGTTTACCAGGCCCACCGCCGCCAGGTATGGCAGGTGGCTGATGGCCGCCGTATAACTATCATGCTCAACCGGGTCCATAAAGTAAGCTTTGGCCCCAAATATTGTCACCAGGCGCGTGACATTTTCAATCGCTTCTTCTTTGACACCAGGGGCTGCCATCAGGCAGTAGGTACAATCCTTAAATAGATTGGCATCGGCGGCCTCGATGGAAGCAGTCTTGCCAGCCATCGGATGTCCGCCCACAAAACTCACGGTGGTCGGTAAGAGTTCTTTAGCCCAGGTCATCACTTGCCGTTTGGTACTGCAAGTATCGGTGACAACCGCACCCGGCTTTAGATGTTCTCTGATGTCCTCGAAAGTATCGCGGACGGCCAGCACCGGCGTAGCTATAATCACCACATCGGCATCTTTAACGGCTTCCATCGGCGTGGCGGTATAGCGATTACAGACATTCATTCTTTCGGCCAGTGTACGCTGCTTACCTTTAGCATCAAAACCGACCAGTTCCAGGTTAGTGGCCTGTCCTTCTTCGGTCCTGGACCAGTTTCGCAAAGCCAATCCCATTGACCCCCCGATAAGCCCCAAACCAATTATTGCTATTTTCATAACTACTCCATCTACTCCATTCTTCTCTGCTG
This sequence comes from Chloroflexota bacterium, assembly GCA_043727245.1. Lineage (GTDB taxonomy): Bacteria > Chloroflexota > Chloroflexia > Chloroheliales > Chloroheliaceae > 54-19. The sequence goes on from JAYSYV010001290.1 coordinate 3,914, forward strand.
ATCTATAAAAGGCAAGTTCAGAACAGTATACAAAGAAAATATTAGAAAGGAAAATTTTCTTGATGGAATGATGTGCATCACGTTTTCCAAATTTATGTATCTTTTCGCATCCTCGCAACGTATTATTGACATGATGGTGCAGGTCATACTATCATAGAAGAAAATGTACCATAAAAAATCGCCTGAATTGGCGAAGGTATTACCGGCAAAAATAAATACCCTTACTGAAAGCGTGGATAGGTTGGATACCGATAAACTTCGGGCAATTACAGTTGCCCCTAATGAACCGGCTTTATATTATTCTGAACAAGAGAAATTAGTTAGCGGCAAAGGGGCCATTCAACGGTTAAAAGGAACCGGCGCTCTCGCTGCCACGGCTTTGCTGGCCGGTTCGCTGCTTTTAACCGCTTGCACAGATGAAGGGGACGATTGTATTGTCAGCACACCACCGACAAATGCGGCGGTTAATTTAGTTTTGCCGCCTATAAGTAGTAACGCCACGGGTACACCAACCGCTGCGCCTTCCCAACCCAGTTCCAGCCAGTTTACGAGCGGAACCAGCACTAGCTCCGGCCAGACTTATTGCCGCAGCCGGCGCACCGGCGGTTTCTACTGGTATTCTGGAACGCGCTACTACGGCAGTAGCGGCTCCTAAATTAACTGTTAATCTATGTCTATGCCAGATACTACCCGGCCATTTAACCAGTCTTCTCGCCCTCTGTGGCTGCTGCGGCGCTGGAAAGAAGCCGCCGGACCGCTGGCAGGCTGGTATATTCCCGCCGCTCCGTTTACCACTTTACAACTCTATGGCACACCTCAAATTGCTTTACGAGAGCGGCTAAACCCGGCCCAGCTCGATAGCCTGGCCCAGTCCCTGACCGAACGACTGATGCTTACCGAACAAGGGTTAGCCGTTCTCAGCGGTGAAGCGGCCATGGTGATTGATTTGCCGGGCGCAATTTCGGTGGGGTTGGGGTTTTTTTTACAACAGGCCGGAATAACTCCTGTCTTACTCTTTAACGGCCTCTACCAGCCGGATTCCCTGGTTGATGGCAAAAACAGCCTACCGGCTATTATCCGCTATGGTAACGAGTTACAGCCCTGGTCCGGGCAACAGGGTTATGCCTTTTTGCTCGAAAGAGAGCGGACCGGCCCGGAACCACTCAACGAACTGGCTTTGTGGCGGACTTTCGATAACCGCTATCACGCCGGTGAGCATATTTTCCCACCTTTTGAAAAACTAAAAGAAGGTGGCGTAACGGCCCTGATAGACCTGCGTCTGGCCGGTGACGAACTACCCAACGATGTGAACCGCTTCTACCGGGCGGCGGCGAAAGCTGGTCTGGATGTATTTCAAGCGGCTTTACCGGCTGATTGGCTGGTAGAATAAATCTTCTAAAGGGACATCAGCTATGAGGAGCCTGGCCCGGCAGTTACACCAGCGTTATTCCCCCCGGCGTTTTTGCGACATTGTGCGCCTGCTTAACGAACACGCCGCCCTGCATGACGGTCTTTACGAGAGCAATGTTTTTGGCCGTCCCTATGTCAGTTTTGGCGGTCTGGTCCTAAGCCCGTCAGAGCGGGACGAACTGGCCGAATTAACTACCACTTTTAATAATATTTATAGCAAAACCATGGACGCGATTGTCCGCGAAACTTCCGCGTCTTTACGGGCGTTAGGCTGGCCGGAGAATTTAGAAAATAGCCTCCGGCGCGAACCTCTCAACCTTTACCTGACACCGCTTGGCCGCTTCGATTTCGCGCTGGATACAGCCGGGGTCTGGCGCTTGATGGAGTTCAACAGCGATACGCCTAGCGGCGCTCAGGAGGTTACACAGGTCGAAGAACGCCAATTTCGCTATCTCAAACTGTTAGATGAACGGCTGGCCCGTTTGAACCCTGCTATAGAAGTTTCTATGCTGCGGGCGCTGGCTGATGAAGCCCTGTTCGCTCCCGAACCGGAAGGGGCTTTACCTTCGGAGGGGCCGCGCTTGCTGCCCAAAGTTGGCTTCCTGGTCCAGGGCCGCCACCTGACCGACCTGGCCCAGGTCAGCTATTATGCCCGGATTTTGCAGCAAGCCGGACTGGAAACGCTTGTCGGCGATATTTCAAATTTCAACTTGCTGGGCGGCCAGATTTTCCTGCTGGGTCAGCCGGTGGATGCCATTTACCGCTTATTCCCGGTCGAGAATCTTTCGGTCGAGCCTATTTTTGCTGCTTTCTTGCAGGCTACCCTGAACGGCTGGCTGAAATCCCTGAACAATTTGCGCGGTTTCTTTGCCCAGAGTAAAGCCATCATGGCCTGGATATGGCGAAACCGCCAGAGCAAACTGTTTACCCCGGAAGAACAGGCCATTATCGAGCGCCATTTGCCCGAAACCTACTTGGTGGAAGATTTGCCGGAGGATTTCAATTACAGCCCCTATATTGTCAAAGAATTTTATGGCCGGGAAGGTTCTGAGGTTTACAATGGAGAAAAAATTAGCCAGGAAGACTGGCTGCACTGCCGGGAGTGGCGCACTTTCGTGGCCCAGCGGCGCATTGATATTGCCCCGGTCAAACACCTGATGCCTGACGAGGATTGGAAAGGTGTCCAATTAGTTGAAGCATTTCCCTGCGTGGGCAGTTATATTATGGGCGGAAAATGGGGGGGTTGCTATACTCGCATCGGTGGGCGTATCACGGACAGCTTTGCCCAGTTTATCCCGACCCTTACCGAAACGGCATAATTTTAACTTTAGTGATTTTTCATCGCTGCCGAATTGGAATAAAAAGTTTTCAGGGGAATTTATTTCTATCCTTGCCGGAATGGAATAATTATCTAATTGTATTTATGCCTTTTGGGCAAAGATAGAATTTTTTCTAAAACTGGAATTATTCCAATTCGGCAGCAGTCGGAAAAAGGTTTCAGGAATAAAACTCATCTCTGCCCAAAAGGTATAATTTTAACATCAAAGAATTATTCTATCGTTGCCGGAATAGAATTAAAATCATCGGGGAAGTAAAAATCATCTTTGTCCAAAAGGTATAAAACAAAAGTTAGGATAGTGGTACAAATATGAGCGACCAGATTTCAAATAGTTTTTTAGGACCATTGCTCAAACAGAATTATTCCGTTACGGTAAGCGCTGAACCGGAGCTACTCCACGAACGGGATGGTCAACGAGTCTTCAAGGTCGAACTAATTGGTGAGGAAGCCCTGACGGTGCGGCTGTGTACGGTCCACCGCTCCCAGGAACGCGTACTGGCTGATACCGGAGCCTTGCTTTTTCTCAACCAGACCGACTTTCCGGTTCCTCATTTACGCCTGACGGTTGGCGGCGAGCGAATTTTCCAGTGGCAGACCGGCTGCTGGGGCTATGTACAGGACTATATCGAGGGGGAAAACCCTTTTATGGACCTGCAAACCCTGGCTGAAGTGGGTCATCTGCTGGGTCGCCTGCATAAAATGGCAAGCTCTATCGAAAATTACCCGGTTGAAGTGGGCTGGCTGGAAGAATGGCCGGTTTCGATTCACCGGGCTGGGGCCGCTGCCGCCAGACCTGAGTGGAAGCGCCAGGCCACCGAAGTAGCCGAGAATTTGAGCGCCCTGCCCATGGAAGAATTAAAAGCGTTACCCTACGGCTTGTTGCATACTGATGTCCATGAGGGCAATCTCTTGCGGGCCACCAACGGTCGTTTGTATATGCTGGATTGGGAAGATGCCGGACTGGGCCAGGCTATTTTTGACCTGGCGTTGGTGCTGGGCTGGAACTGTGTGTGGCAAAACAGCGCCGGGATTCTGAAACCCAACCAGCCGCCCGAACTTTACGACTTTGACGAGGAATATTGCCGGACTTTGCTCGGAAACTACCAGCAAGAGCGGCCCCTTTCGGAACTGGAACGGCGCATGCTCGGCCCGGCTATCCGCTTTGTGCTGGGCTGGTTCGCCGCTCGCGACATGGAACGCGAACTAGAAGAACCGGGCGTGAGCGAGGGTCTGGCTTTCACAAACTGGGCCATCGTGCGGAGTGTAACACCCCGGTGGGCCGCCACCCTGACCCAATGGGCCACCGAAACGGCCAGCTAAACTAAATCACTCGAATAGCTCTGATACTGTAAACCCGGTTTTGAAAACAAAGCGTAATGCCAGGACCACTTATGCATAATATGCGGGAATAATAGGCAATTATTCAACAAAATTTCTCACGGCATTAACAAAATTAGGTGCTGGAATTGCTAAAGCGGAAAGTATATCTTCCACAGTTTTAGGTGGATTTCTCAAATCAGCAACTTGCTCTTGCAGAATTTGTACTACTCTGTCTGGGTCCAGCGAAAACTGGTCCATCAAAAAATCATCTGGGGATTTAGCCTGAATTTCGTAAGGGTCTAAAGCTAAAGCCGGAAAATGCTTGATGTTACTGGTGACTATAACCTGCGCTCCTTCTGCAACAGCCGTTGCGAGTACATGCCGGTCTTTCGGGTCATTTTCCATGTGATCGACAAGTTTCTCATATCTTTCGCTATTTATCATAAAGGCAGGAAAAGTCTGAGTCATCATGTTTGTAAGATAGATTGCTTGAGCCAGACTCATTTTACCTTTAGCTATCAAACTTCCCCTGAGTTCCCGGAGAATATCTTCGCTCCAATGGCCTCTGTAAAAACCAACTTGTGCTAATCTTAATAAGGTATCGCGCAGAGCGTTAGGAAAAAGTACCGAAGTATCAAGCACAACCTTGAACGAAGACATTCTCTATAATTCCTTTTCAGCCTTTTACAGACCACTAACCATTGTTATCATAATCTTCGTAAAGATTTAGGTCTTGACTAAATTGGGCCATTTCAGTTAATAACTGGCGCTGCTCGGCATCTTGCTTAACTTTATAAGCTATCAAATCTTGAAAGCGAATACGTCGGTGCGTGCCGACCTTTTTGCAAGGAATTTTGCCTTCATCAACCAGTTTTACCAGATGAGGCCGCGACACATTAAGTAAATCAGCGGCCTCTTGCGTAGTTAATTCCATACCTACAGGTATTAGCTTCACCGCTTTACCATGAGCTAGATAATTAACAACCTGACGCAATAATCTAAAAACTACATCTGGTAATTCTATTTCTTCTCCATTTGGTCCAATAAGTTTAGTTGTCCTACTAGCTGCTTGAATCTCTGCAAAATCACTTAATGCCTTATCAATAACTTTAAGAGAAGCACGCTCCTTATCAGTAGGAGCTATTGGGTTGCGTTCCGTAGCCACTAGCATCTTCGATCCTCCCATTTATTTCGTTAGAATTTTCACTTTATAATAAATTACTGATACAGTCTTTCAGTATACCGTTAGTTTTGTAGTATCCTGAAACTAACAGTACCATTTATACGAAATAAATACAAGGTATACGAAATAAACGCAACACTAAATATTTATTTTTGGATGAGATGATAAAGCCACTATATCATAAAACCACTGACTCTTGCAGCCTGGAAAGCATAAAATCATGGTCGGCGATAAGCGGAGGAACTTCGCCGGGAAAAATGACCCAAAAGAAATCAAAAGGAATCGGGCCGGGGCTACCGTCCGAGGGTTGGTTTCATAGTGCCACCAGGTTGCCGGTGGATTACCGGGACAGATCAGATGATAAAAACGGCGATAGTGAACTTCGTCTTTGCCATAAGGAAGCCTATTCTGGTTCTGCAATCCTGGATACCCAACCAATTTGAGGTCTGTTGAACCGGTTTCTTCCCATGCTTCCCGCATCGGCAGGGTTTTCTCCTGATTCTACCGTTCCGGCCGGAACCTGGATGCCCGCTTACGACGATTCAGGATGCCGAAACACAAGCAAAAGGTTTTCGTTCTTTATATAGGCCAGGACTTTTTGCTTTACAATCACTCAGGCCATCTTTTGTTGGACGGCTTTATCCAGCTCCAATTCCTGGACCGATTGCCGGCGCATCAGAAATTTCTGGATTTTGCCGGTAACAGTCATTGGGAAGCTATCGGTAAATTTGAAGTAGCGGGGTATTTTGAAATGAGCAATCTGGCCTTTGCAGAAAGCTTTTAGCTCCTCCTCGGTGACGGTTTCACCGGCCTTAAGCTTGACCCAGGCCATAATTTCCTCGCCGTACTTATGATCTGGTATGCCGATTACCTGCACATCCGAAATACTGGGGTGCTGATAGAGAAATTCCTCCACTTCACGCGGATAGACGTTTTCTCCGCCCCGGATAATCATATCTTTGATACGGCCCACGATATTGACATAGCCCTCGCTGTCCATCGTTGCGAGGTCGCCGGTATGCATCCAATGAGCTTCATCAATGGCGCTTCTGGTCGCCTCCGGGTTGTTCCAGTAGCCCGGCATAACACTGTAACCCCGTGTACATAGTTCCCCGGTCTGGCCCACTACTACCACTTTGCCGGTAGCCGGATCAACTATTTTTACCTCGACGTGAGGGTGGACCTGTCCGACCG
>JAYSYV010001291.1:0-3429 GCA_043727245.1 Chloroflexota bacterium
TATTAATTTCAACTAAATGTGGAGATTGTAAATCCGGGTTTATCTCGTCCGGCTCTCCTCCAACCGGGGCGATTTTTCCAAAATAACCTTCTAAAGCTCCACTGACCCATGACTCGTTGACATCTTTGCAACCGCCATAGGCTTCAAGCGGCAGAAAAGCCACCCTCTTACCGCGTAAACGGGCCTGTCGGGCCAGTTCGCGCCAGCTTTGCTGGCCTGTTTCGTCGCTATCCAGGGCAAAAATTAGACTCCTGGCCGAGCGAGTCCATTCCCAGCGCCAGCCGTTTACCCCAAAAATAGCTACAGCCTTGCTCTGACCGCTGGCTATAAGACTCAGGGCATCGAACGGTCCTTCACAGATAAAGACTGGCTCTGTGGATTCTAAGGCTCCAAACTGTCCGTCTGGACGGACAAATTCAGTATAATTAGCAGTTTTGTGACCGGCGTTTAGCTCGTATTCAGTTCCTTGACCCAGTACACCGGCATTAAAATAACCCTTCTCCCCTTGCAGGTGGTCGTGACGTAAAGCTTTTGGCACTTTATCGTTGGAGCCGACCGCCCGACCATAAAGATTAACCACCTGCCCATCCGGTCTGGTATGGGGGATAACCAGGCGGCCAAACTTCCAGTCACGGACCGAGTGCGCCCACTGGCCGGGTGGGGCATAGCCGACACCGTAGCGTTGGGCCAGTTCCAGCGGAATCTTTCGCCGCTTGAGGTATTCTTCGCCCCAGCTTCCCGGTAGAGCGGCCTGATATTTTGCAACTAATCTGGATAAATCAGCAAGGGGTCGGCGGCTAACTGCCGGAGGAGGTTTATAACTGACTACTTGCAAATGTGACTCAGAGGTTGTGAGCGGCTTGAGCCGGGAATTAGAGGTGGCGCAAGATTTTCCCAGACCTGATTTTGGACTCAGGGTTTTTGGCTGCTGCTCTTGCCAGCGTTCGCGGGCCGCTTCGGTATAGCCCCATGCTCCGCAGGCAAAGCAATTAAAATGGCCGTTATCCACATTGAGCCGCAGACTGCGCTGGTGGTCCGAACCGTGAAAAGGACAAAAAGCTCGCCAGCTACTACCTCCGGCCCGAACCGGCTTACAGGCCGCCAGCTCCTGGTCGGTAAGCCTTAAATTGGCCTTTTCGGCTGTAGACTGGTGAGTGGTATAGTTATGTAAATCTAATAATGACATCAGCGTGTAGCCTCTTCGCGCAAATCACCCAGGTCCGGCCGGAAAACCAGCGGAACCATTCCAACATCGCCAAACCGATTCTTAGCCAGGACCAGATCAACGGCCCGCGCCGGTGGTGAAACCTGCCTTTTATCACTCAGCCGTAAGAACATAACAACATCGGCTGAATATTCCAGATCGCCGCTTTCTTTGAGCGAGTCGAGCGTGGCGCTACCGCCGCCTTTGCCATAATCGCCGCCGGAACGGTTCTGACTGCTGATTGCCAGCACCGGCCCATTGAGCCGGTTCGCCAGGTCGCGTAATTCTCCGGCCATCGCGCTGACGTTGTAGCGTAACTGGTCGTAACCAGCCGTGTGCGCGGCCCGCTGGAGATAATCGAAAATAACCAGGCAGCGTCTGGCTTTGTGGCGGGCCTGCGCCTGTAAAGCTTTGCCGCGCACCTGAGAAACTGTCAACTTGGAAGTGCCTTCGATAATTGCCAGTTTATCAAAAACCGGCTGCAATTCGAGGGCGGCCCAACGCAGCGCCTGGGCATTGCCGAAACCACGCTCAACCTGGCTTGCCGGAATCTTAGCCCTCGCGCACAAAGCTTTCAGCACCAGGTTGGAGGGCGAATTTTCGTAAGTTACATAGATGACTGGCGTACCCTGAGAAGCGGCATGCTGGGCTATTTGCAGACTGAGCGTAGTCTTGCCCGAACCGGGAGCGCCGGCCAGGATATGCAGGCCGGTTCCCAGGCCGTTTAGAAGCTCGTCTACCCGGCTTAAACCGGTCGCAACCCCCAGGATGGCGTTACCGGTCTGTTGACGCTGTAACTGGCGGCTTTCTGCGTCGTTTAAGACCTGCCCGATCAGGTCTCCCGCCCATAGTAATTTTCCCGCTTGAGTCTCGCGGACCGCTGACTGGACCCGCGCCACTTCTTCATCCAGCAGACCCAGTAGTTCCGGGGCCGGGCGAGGGCTATACAGGGCCGCCGCCAGATTCTCCTGAAGTCCGGCCAGTAAACGCCGCTGGTAGAGATCGGCCAGACGCTGGGCGGCTGCTTTTGGGTCCGCCACCGGAGTCCAGTCGGTCAGCCCGGTCACACTATTTGCGACCGGCTTTTCTGTTTCGATGGCCTGTGATAAATTCTGCCAGGCCGCACTCTCGCGGATAAAAGCTTCACCGGGTAGGAAATCAAGCAGCTCCCAATACAGGTCGGGTTTGGCTGCAATCGCTGCTATAACCCCACGCTCGGTTTCTATATCGTTAAACTCATCTACAAGCTGAAACGAATTCAAGGCTTGCCTCACCAGTGACCCCGGTTAAAACCTGACTCCACTTTAAGTACTAACAGGACTTGCCGGAATTATACTAAACGCCCATCCGGCCACAAGCCGGAAATGGGCGCATTAGACTCATTAATACTTATTAGCAATGTGATCGCTTAATAATTATCCCGTTGCAATAGGCTAAAAAGCACTTCAAAACGATCACATGCTGCCAGGATAGGTTAGGTTAGCTGCCAGGATAGGTGGGAATTAGTGCCACCATAGGTGATTTAGTACCAACATGGGTGTGACCGATGTGACCGGTCACTTTTTCCGTAAAAGCCGGTCACATTGAGCCTGGTCTGGTACCAGCATAGGTGAATTACTGACGCGATAGGTGTGACCATGTGACCACGTGACCGGGCTTTGGATATTCAATATGTGAATATACTTTTCCTGGCTTCTATACCGGCCCAGCATACAAGCCAGGCCATCTGGAAATGCAGGTAATTTAAGCTTATATTGGTGATTACTCCCCACGCCTAAAGGCGGGGGCATCCTGGGGCAAACCCACGCTGTGTAGTCCCACAGCTTTGATATTTAAGGCCGCGTTCAAATCGCGATCAAGGTGCAAATGACAACTGGGGCAATCGAAAGTACGCATAGAAAGGATAAGTTTTTCTTCCCCTACCCTTCGATACCCGCAATTACTGCATGTCTGAGAGGTGTAGGCCGGATTTACGGGCATGAATACACGGCCAGCTTCTTCCGCTTTGGCGCGTATCATCTCGAAAAAGGCCGACCATGCTGCGTCGGAAATGGACTTGGAAAGATGACGATTTTTAACCATCCGATTGACCCGCAGGTCTTCTACAAAAATAGTGCCAAATTGGTTGACAACCCTCCGGCTGTGCTGGTGAGCAAAGTTAGTGCGTTTCCAGCCGGTACGCTCGTGCGACCTGGTAACCGCCTTACGCCTGAACTTGCGTTGGG
>JAYSYV010001292.1:0-3423 GCA_043727245.1 Chloroflexota bacterium
CTTTTTCCAAAATCCTCGGACGAACTGGAAACCGATTGCAGTTGCCCGGATTGGGCCAACCCCTGCAAGCATATCGCAGCGGTTTACTACCTAATGGCCGACCGGTTCGATGAAGACCCTTTTCTAATCTTCAAGCTGCGAGGCCGGACCAAAGAAAGTATTATTGCTGCCCTGCGTGAAAAGCGACTGACCTTCCAGGAAGAAGTACAGGATGTGACGCCGGACCTCGCGACGACACTCGCTGCCGCTAACCCCCTTGCAGAAGAAGTGAAACCACTGGAAGAATGCCTGGACAATTTCTGGCAGGCCGGAGAGGATTTAGCCGACTTTAGAGTGAACCTGGCTCCTCTTGAAGTACAAAATGCGGTCCTCAAGCGGTTAGGCGACGCTCCTTTCAAGGCCGGTAAGCAAAACCTGACAGAATTACTAACCCCGGCTTACATAATGGCCCGGAAAGTAGCCGAGCAGAAAAAAGATTTACTTTAAGTTCAGGCTATGACAGTGCATCCTGGTATTTTCAAAATTGTGGCCTGGTTTGGGGCGAACTATTATCTTCCTCTGAAAAGCTTAGCAAATGCTATAATTTACCAGACGGCTAATTTTTGTTAAAATTAACCGGTAATGTTTTTGTCGAAAGTACTTTAGGAAAATAAAGGTGAACAGCGGGTATGCCAAGAGGAAAAACTGCCGGTACGTCTACCAACTTGAAAAAAGCTACTAAAATAATTAAAAGCGCGGCAGAAGTGCTGACTGAAGCTAATTCCAGTCCGGTTATGCTGGAACCGGCCGTGAAACAAGAAGAAGTGGTCATTCACCGCCAGTTGCTTCTGCTGGAGTTTAACAGCCCGGCCCTGCTCGAAGAAGTATTAGGTACGACTCTACTGGCTAATTTCGTGGTGCGCCGCCTGGGGAAAACCGCTTTGATGGTGGATCACCAGCGCCAGGACGAGCTTTTGAAACTATTAACCAAAAAGGGTTATGAGCCGAAAATAGTGAGCCGTTAGTCTCTCATTTCAGGGGGAATCTTAGAAATATGCTTTCTTTACAAATTGCCGGGAAAACCTTTCCTGTATCAAAGAATTTAACTGAACAACATCTGCACTTTATTCTGGACAGTTACAATTCCCAATCCCTGCAGAAAATGCTTCAAGGGCGCGGCCAGAAGGTAACACCCCGCAAAGAAGCTAACCTCAAGGCTTTAGCCAAAATCTTTCTTGATGAAAAGCTCTTGCGCAAATCTCTCCAAACCCTCCCGGAACCGGGTCGGCAAGCCCTGTCTCGCCTGGCGGTGCGCGGAGAGGAAGGAGTGCTGGCTTATCCTGCTCTTAAGCAGCAACTCAGTGCCAGACACGGCCCGGATTTCGCCAATTCTGCGATACAGCAGTTGATTGGCAGCGGTCTGGCTCTCTTTGCTTTCAGGAACGGCAATGTTTTGAGTTTCGAGGCAACCTACAGCAAGCATTCGCTGGAAGCTCCCGGCGCCTTAACCCAGCCCTTTGCTACCCCACAACCAGGCCATGAACAGGTTGTCTGGGCTTTGCCGCAAGTTTTGCAGCTATTTAAACTCGACCCACAAATTGAAAAAGATTTGCTGCCTCCTCCTCTGAAGCCTTATAACGGACTCGCCCAACCAAAACCAGTGGAAAGCACTCGTTTCGAGACCGTGTTAGCCGACCTTTTTACTTTTACCCGCTATGTTGAGCAAAACCGGCCAAAAGTGCTTCAATCGGGCGACCTGGGCAAACGCGACTTCACTAAACTGGCCGCTCTTTTGAGTCTCAAGGATAAACAATCGCCCCAGGAAGTCAGAAAACTGGATGAACTCCCGCATCTGAACTTTCTGTGGCAAGTTCTTTTGAGCGCCGAATTGCTTCGGGTAGACACAAAAACTTCGCAGGTGCTGGCTGGCACACAGCTAGGCCGGTTTTTCCAGATGCCCCGCCATGAACAGGCTCAAATGCTTTTGAAAGTCTGGGCAAAATCCGGCCTGGAAGAATTTACCCGGATTCCAAGCCTGAAGTTTTACACAAACAACCCTGATGAAAGTTCAATTCCAACCCTCCAGCAGCAGCAAAGTGGCCGTACCCGCCTCATATCACTGCTTGAAGGCATCTATCGCCAGCAGCGATTGCCCGAACAGGCCCTGTCCGGCGGCTGGCTGGATTTCAGTTCTCTTTTAGGAGTTTTGAAAGAATCGGCCTACGAGATACTGATCCGCCACAGTTACCAGCCTGAAAGTTCAAATTATGGCAATTATTATGCCTATCAGGGTGACTTCGGGCGGGGTTATTACAAAGGGTTCATCAGCCAGCTCAGACCACCGGATAAAACCCTGGCCGGTAAATCTTACGGGAGTGCTACTGCCAGCCATGCTCTGAGCCTGGACCGTGATTGGGATTGGGTGGAAGGCGAGTGGGTGGCTCTGGTACTGAGTGAAGCTTTAAGCTGGCTCGGATTGGCCGAACTTGGCCTGGATGAAAAGAGTCAGCGCCCGGTGGCCTTCCGCTTTACGCCGAGCGGTCTGGCCGCTTTGAGCGGAAAACCGGCGGCAGAGGAAGAAGCGATCCAACAACAACTGGCTGAACTGGCGGCAATGGCCCCCGAAATGGCCCGATCCCTGATTGTCCAGCCCAACTTTGAAGTGCTGGTACTCAATCCGGTCCAGAACCTGCCACTATTGCGCCGCCTCGAAGAATTTGCCACTCAGCTAAGCCTGGGAGATGTCGCCCAGTACCGCATCACGAAGGAAAGCGTTTTACAGGGTTTGCGCGGTGGGATGTCGGTGGCCGAAATATTAAGCCTGCTGCGCGATAACAGCCGGGTGCCGGTTTCCCAGAACATCGAAACCAGCCTGCAAGATTGGGCCGCCGCCTTTGAGCGGTTGGTAATGCAGGCCGATACGACCGTGATTGAAGTGGGCGACCCGGCCCGGCTGGATAAATTGTTAGCCACGGAACCCGGCCTGGTGCTGCGCCGTCTGGGCGATAATTTCGCCCAGGTAACTGCCGCTACAGCCGACAAAGTGGCCCGCCGCCTGCTGACGATGGAAACTGGCTCAACCAGGACTGGAGCTACTGCAACGATTCCGGTTATTAATACGGCTCAGTTGGTTAAAGGTACGCTCTCATTCACCGATGCATTTACCCTGGAAGTTAAAAATGCCACCCCTTACCAGCTTTTCCGGCTGGGACAATTTGCCGAGCTGGAAAGCTGGGAAATTGAGGGTCGCCATGCCATTTTCAAACTGACTGCCGCCGCTGCCGAACGCGCCCGCAGCTTGGGTTTAACCTTTGCGGCAATCAGCCGGACCTGTGAAAGCTGGCTACCTGCACCGGCTACGGTCGTTAATGCCCCAAACTCAAAATCTCGTTTTGCCGTTCCCCCACCTCCACCCAGGGCTACCCAACGCCCGCCCGTATCTCT
>JAYSYV010001293.1:0-3423 GCA_043727245.1 Chloroflexota bacterium
CGCGATGGCGAGCGGGTTGAGCGAGCATATTTGGAGCGTGGGAGAATTGTTAAAGTACAAGGTGGGGCCACCGCCTTTTGTGCCGCCCAGGCGCAGAGGCCGACCGCCCAAAAAAGTCAGTTCAAACTTCACCGTTTAATGGGGTGCTACCATGGTTTTATATGGCCTTTTAAATTCTTCTTTTAGAGGAGCTTCAAGCTGTAACGGGAATTGTGGAATTCATCGCTTTCAAAGCTGAAAAGTTTCAACCCTCGTTATTTTTATTTTAGAAAACCCTCTAAATCTTATAAATAAACAAACCGGATTAGTGAGAAAATGTTCGTAGTTACTGATATACTGAAATTGTACGTTAGTAGATTCGCCCCTGGCCTCGTCTTGCAAGTGACCAGGCTACAAGCAAAAGTGTGTTAAAAACTTAGTCTATCACGCTGAAGTTGCGGCTATACAAGATTATTGTAGTTTTGCCCGTTATGTACCGCCCAAGTGATTTTCAAACAAGGAGGTTTGTGCATGAGCAGGCCGAATATAAATACGATTACCATAATTCTGGCCGGTGGTCAGGGTGAGCGGTTGAGTATTTTTTCCGAAAAACGGGCCAAACCGGCTGTGCCGTTCGCCGGGAAGTACCGCATAATTGATTTTGCCCTGAGTAATTGTGTGAATTCGGGGTTGACCGACATCCTGGTACTGACCCAGTACCGCCCTAGTTCTTTGCACGACCATATCGGCATTGGCCGCCCCTGGGATCTCGACCGCTTACACGGGGGAGTGCGGATGGTTTCGCCTTATTTGGGCCGCAAGGATGCCGATTGGTATCGCGGCACGGCTGACGCGGTTTACCAGAATATCAGCGAACTGGCTAATTTAAAGTGCGAAACAGTCTTGATTCTGGGTGGGGACCATATCTATAAAATGGATTACCGCCCGATGATTAACATGCACCTTGAAAAAGATGCCGATGTAACGGTTGGCGTAATGCATATTCCGATTGAAGAAGCCCACCGCTTCGGGATTGTCACCGCTGATGATGAAGGCCGCATAATTGATTTCCAGGAAAAACCCCAACAGCCCAAGAGTAATCTGGTTTCGATGGGTATCTATGTCTTCAAGAAGGATGTCCTGGTTGACCGCCTGCTGCGAGATGCCAAAGACCAGCACAGCCAGCACGATTTCGGCCACAATATTATTCCCCAGATGCTCGTAGATGGCGACCGAACCTATGCTTACTCTTTCCTGGATTACTGGCGAGATGTCGGGACGGTCCATTCTTACTGGGAAGCCAATATGGAGCTTTTGCTAGACCCTCCGGCGGTGGACCTGTACGAGCGGAACTGGGTCATTTACACCAAGAGCGAGGAACGCCCTTCGGCTATTATCGGGCCAAAGGCCAAGGTGGAACGCAGTATGGTTTCGCATGGCTGCCAGGTTTACGGGCAGGTCCACCACAGCGTATTGTCGCCCGGTGTGATTATCGAGGAAGGGGCCGTCGTCCGCGACTCGATCATTATGTTTGATACGGTGGTGGGCCGGAACAGTGTTTTGGACCGGATGGTTATAGATAAAGAAGTGCTAATCGGGCCGGACAGCCAGCTAGGTGTTGGCGAAGATAATGATACCCCCAACACCTTAGAGCCGGGCCGCCTGAACACCGGCCTGAGCATCATCGGGAAACGGTCCCACTTACCGGCAGGCTTGAAAGTAGGCCGGAACGTCAAGATTGGTACAGACCTGCGGCCTTCGGATTTTCCCAGTTTGGAGTTAGCCACCGGTGAAACGGTTCAGGTTTCTCAGCCGGACCCACGCGACCGGTTACGTCGCCACGAACACGAAAGTGAGTAATTGCTGCTAATAAGGCCGGGCAATAGTTAAAGCGAAGTTCAATATTTTGGGACTTCCTTTTGGGGCAGCGGTTAAGTTGAAGGGGAAATGGTGTAGCGAAAGGTTTTTATGGCTGCGTTAAAAAAAGTTGGGATTATTACCAAAGAATACCCGCCTCACGTCTATGGCGGGGCGGGCGTGCATGTCGAGTACCTTACTCGCGAACTGGCAAAGCTAGTGCCGGTGGAAGTGCGCTGCTTTGGCGACCAGGACATCCAGGAAGAAAATCTAACCGTTAAAGGGTATGGTATCTGGGATGAGGTTAAAAAAAATACCGACCCGCGTTTTGTGGGGGCGGTAGATGCTTTCGTCCGCAACCTGGCGATGGCAAAGGACAATTTTGACGCTGATATTGTACATTGCCACACGTGGTATGCCGATATGGCCGGTATCCTGGCCTCAAAGCTGTGGGGCGTGCCTTCTGTGATGACTATTCATTCGCTGGAACCGTTGCGGCCCTGGAAGGTCGAGCAGTTGGGCAATGCCTACCACCTGAGCGCCTGGATGGAACGGACCGCTATCGAGCAGGCCGATGCCATAATCGCGGTTTCTAAAGAGACTCGCGAAGATGTGTTGCGCTTTTTCAATGTGCCACCTTCAAAAGTCCATGTCATCTATAACGGGATAGACCTGGACCAGTACCGCAAGACGGCTGAAACCGAAGCCCTGCGGCGCTACGGCGTGGACCCCGACCGGCCTTACGTGTTATTTGTGGGCCGGATTACTCGCCAGAAGGGCATCATTCATCTGGTCAATGCCATTCCCGATATTGACCCCTCGTTGCAAGTCGTCTTGTGCGCCGGTGCGCCGGATACGGTTGAAATCGGCCAGGAGATAACCGAGCGTATCCAGGAAGTCAGCGCCGGGCGCAAAGATGTTATCTGGATTCAGGAGATGATTTCGCGGCCCGATGTGATTCAGTTTTACTCACATGCGGCGGTTTTTTGCTGCCCCTCGGTCTATGAGCCGTTCGGTATCATCAATTTGGAGGCAATGGCCTGTGAAACGGCGGTGGTGGCCTCGGCGGTAGGCGGCATTAAAGAGGTGGTCGTGCCAGGCGAAACTGGCTTGCTGGTGGACCTTCAGCTCAAGGAAGGCACTTTCGACCCGTTAGAACCGGCCACATTCGCCCACGAACTGGCCCAGGCCATCAATACAGTGGCCCTTGATGAAAACCTTCGCACGACCTTTGGCCTTAACGGACGGAAGCGCGTTGAGGAAACTTTTAGCTGGACTGCTATTGCCGAACAAACCCTGGAGCTTTATCGTTCGCTGGTGGTCTAAGTTTAAATTGCATAAAAAAATCCAGCCGTCAAGGCTGGTTTTTTTATTTCGTTAAACGTAGAACATTAAATATAGGATGGAAATGCGTGGTAAGTAGGACTAAAATTAGTACTAAAAATTTCAGTTTACTTACCAAATTTGTTAGAGCTTGTTTCATAAAGGTAAGTAGGCTAATAATTAGTCAAGCGTTTAAGCATCAACCGGCACATTGCTACATAAACAAAAGTTTCACTACTTTGGGGTAAACGCTCATAATCACGG
>JAYSYV010001294.1:0-3417 GCA_043727245.1 Chloroflexota bacterium
CCGTCCAAACGTTCGGCCCGCAGCTTTTCCAGCGGCAGACTGGCTGCGTATCGTTTCTTGCCAATTTCCTTAATCCGACTTTGAATTTTCTCTATACCCAGGCTCATTTAACCATCCCCCATTTTAATAAACTGGCTACTGGCTATTTTCTTCATCTTCCACCGCTCACAGATAATATCGTGCCGCTGCAATAGCTGGCTTCCTCGGATAGCAGCCATAGTACCGCTGCCGCGACCTCGCTCGATTGGCCCGCCCGCTGCAAAGGAACCCGGCTGGCATAGCGTTGCACCCGCCCGGCATCTCCGCTGCTGGTGTGAATTTCCGTATCTATTATACCCGGACTGACACAATTTACCCGGATGCCCTCGTTGCCTACTTCACCGGCCAGACCGAAAGTGAAAGTTTCTATTGCGGCCTTAGAAGCGGCATAATGCACGTATTCTCCAGGAGCGCCATAATGAGCCGCCCGTGAGGAAATATTGACAATCGCCCCACCGCTACCGCCCAGGGCTGTGGACATTCGCCGGACCGCCTCGCGGCAGCAAAGTATGGTCCCGGCTACATTGATTTCTAATAACCGGCGCAGACTGGCCGCTTCCAGGTCTGCCAACCGGCCCAATTTGCCGGTCACTGCGGCGTTATTGACCAGCGCCACAAGCGGCCCAAGTTCAGCCGTGGCCCGCTCGAACATAGCAATAATGGCTCCTTCGTCACTGACATCGGCCTGGACCGCGATAGCCTGACCCCCGGCTTGCCGAATATCTTCGACCACCTGGTTAGCCCGGTCGGCCTGGTGAGTATAGTTGACGCAAACCGTATAGCCTTTTTGGGCAGCCAGTAAAGCGGTCGCCGCACCGATACCCCGGCCACTGCCGGTAATTATAATTGTGCCTGTCAAAAGCTTTCTCCTGTTTAGAACATCCCGGTCTTTTTACAAGGCTAACCTGGAATCACGGCAGCGGCTCATAAGTGTACCAGACATCGGTAAATTTGCGGAAGTAATTAGCTTTGAGAGCTTCCACCAGGGCCGGGGTCCAGACATCGGGCCTGGCCTGACCGTTAAAAAGGTCGCCTTCGGCCAGTATAAGTGAAAATTGCTTGCGTCGGATACTATCTAAAAGCCCGGCCTCGCTATAAAGACCCTGCTTGTCCAGGGCGGCCAGGGTGAACAGGTCATTATAGTACGGCCCATCCTGGGGTGTCTTACCGGCCAGGACGAAGAAACCAGCCTCGCTGGTCAGGATAGGGCCGGGCTGACTGGCGGCATAACTGACAATCCGGCCTAACTGGCGCTGGTAATCGGCATCACGTGGGCGCAACTCGATTTCGTATCGTGAGGCTGGGACCGAGAAGAAAGCCAGTTGCAACCACATTACGGCCAGTCCCTCCAGAAGCGCCCAGCGCCAGCGTCCGGCGTAGAGCAGCCAGGCCAGGCAAACGCCTCCAGCCAGGCAGGTAGCCGCTTCAGCCGGTAGAAAGTGGTTGTGGTCGGCCCCGGATACTCCCAGACCCCACAGCAGCGCCAGTGAAGCGGCCAGATACCAACCCGCCAGCGGAATTTGCCGCCCTACCGCAAGTAAAATTTTCAGGCGGTCCGTTTTGAGGACGAAATTAGCCGCTTTTAGCCGGGTGATTATGGATACTAAAACTAGCACAAGCAAGCAAGCTCCTAAAATCAGCAGGCCAAGATTCTCCTGAAAGAAAAGTTGAGCGTAGATTTCAAAATTGGCACTCAACCAGGGCAAACTGTGGTACTTGAAAAGCCGCCGGAAAAGTTCGCCGCCGGTCGTAAAATTTAATAGGCCAAAAGGTAGTCCAACCGCCAGACCTTGCAGCGCCAGCCAGCTTAAAGTTTTACGCCATTCACGTCCGTAATAAAAAGCCAGGAAGATGCAAACCGCCGCCGGACCGGCCAGGGCAGTTTGTTTGGTGTAAAGGGCCAGGCTAAACGGCAAGACCGCCGCCAGAATCAGCCCATGACTCTGGCGGCGCGTCCCTTCCGATACCAGGGCCAGTCCGGCTAGTTGAAGGGCGGTCATTAGCATATCGGCCCGGACCCGCGCCGACCAAACCATAACCGCCGGAAGGGTCACAAAGGTCAAGCCGGCCAGTCCGGCGATGAAACCTTGCAGGATAAGCCGGGAGCGCGTTTGCGCGGCGGTCTGGCCGGGTGGCCTGAAAAAGAAAACCTGCCAGGCGAGTAGGAGGCCACTCACACCCGCCGAAATCAGCGAAACTACTCGCCCAACTGTAAAGCTGGTTTCCGGCGCACTAAACAGGCCGGAGAACCAGGCTGTCAGGTAATAGTAGAGGGGCGGATAGGGAGCTGAAATAAATAAATCGCCCCGAAAGGGAGTGTAAATCGAGCTGCTCTGCCGGATGATAGCAACCTCGCTCAGGATAAGCCCCTCCGAACTGCCCTGGAAAAAAGGGTAAGTCAAGCGGCGGCCAAGTTGCGCCCCATAAAAATCCAGCCGGGCCAGCAAAGTCCAGGCTGCCCCCAGCAGTAGCAGCGCGACCAGCACAGTGAAAATATTAGAAGTCAGGCCGGATAATAAGCGTTTTTCTTGGATTTTTGCCAGGTTTCGCCGTTTTCTACAGTATAATTCGAAAAGATACAGGCTGAATTATAGCCAAACTCAGCCAAATCCGCAAAAATCTGCTAAAAGTACTGTTAAATTGAAGGGGGATTCCTGTTACTATCATTATGGTAAGTTTTTGTTACATAAGAGTTACGATTTTGATAGGTTAACCTTAATGATTTAACACTATGCTTAACCAACTGACGGTAAAGGTCCGTTTTATTTAACTAATCTTACTTATTCTGAACCTGTTCACAGAAAGTCATGGCATAGATGAGCGGACTTGATAGTTTTATGGTTAGAGATAGCGGTACTCAAGTTTCTGCCGGAAATAGTCATGTTAGAAAACTAGAAGCTTCTACTGAAATTGCCATAGATATACCTTTCCCGGCAGTTGTCACTCCTTTTGAATTTAAAGCCGCTGAAAATCAGTCGGAAATTGAAGGGCAAGTTACCGCCCGAACCGGCCAACTGCACCTGGCTAACCAGCAACTACGAGCCGAGTTAACCCAGCGCCGCCAGGCCGAAGCCCGCCAGGAGCAAGAACACCGTTATCAAGCCGCCCTGAATGAAATAACTTTAGGACTGATGAAACGCCAGGACCTCGATCAGTTACTCCAGGTTATTGTCACTAAAGCCGCCGAACTGGTGGGGACTTCCTTCGCCTATATTTATCTGGTAGATGCAAAGGAAACCTTCCTCGAATTAAAAATAAATCTCCAGAATGAAGAAGAACGGCAGCACTATATACAGAAGATTAAAAAGGGTAGCGGGCTGGCCGGGAAAGTGTGGGAAGAAAGCCGCCCGATTCTGATAAATAATTATACCGAATGGT
>JAYSYV010001295.1:0-3414 GCA_043727245.1 Chloroflexota bacterium
TCTTTACCTTTATTGGGCCTGTTTTACCTTTATTTGATTATAACATAGCCAGGAAATCTCTTATACCTGGAAGTTTAAGCCGGATATAAAAAGGGCTACCTTGCTTAAAGGTAGCCTCAGACTCCTGAAGGGTTTAACCGTCCAGGGTACTGATGTCGCCAGTCGGTTCGCCCAGTTCTTTAGCCCGGATGACCCGGCGCATAATTTTACCGGAGCGAGTCTTGGGTAGGGAAGGCGTAAACTCCAGTTCGTCCGGTACGGCTACGGCCCCGACACTGTTCCGTACGTGCAGCTTGAGTTCCTTCATCAATTCGTCGCTCGGTTCGTAGCCGGTCTTGAGAATGACAAAGACTTTGACGTGTTCGCCCTTGATGTCGTCCGGTTTGCCAATAGCGGCGGCTTCGGCGACAGCCGGGTGGCTGACCAGGCTCGACTCGATTTCCATCGAACCCAGCCGGTGGCCCGAAACCTTGATGACATCATCCACCCGGCCTTGAATCCAGAAGTAGCCATCGGCATCCTTATGGGCGGCATCTCCGGCGAAATAGACCCCTTCGATGGTGTTCCAATACGATTCGTAGCGGGCCGCATCACCGTAAATGGTCCGCATCTGGCCGGGCCAGGGCTGGCGGATAATCAGGAAACCGCCCCGTTCGCTGCCGACACTGTTACCATCTTTGTCCACCACATCGGTTTCGATAGTTGGGAAAGGCCAACTGGCGCTGCCCGGTTTTAGGGGCAGGGTTACGGTCGGGGTAATCATGTGAGCGCCGGTTTCGGTTTGCCACCAAGTATCCACAATCGGCAGTTCGCCTCGACCGATGTTATGGCGATACCATATCCAGGCTTCCGGATTGATCGGTTCGCCGACCGTTCCCAGCAGCCGCAAGCTGCTCAGGTCGTGCTTGCGCAGCCATACCTCGCCTTCTCGCATCCGGGCGCGAATGGCCGTGGGCGCGGTATAGAGAATGGTAACTTTGTATTTCTCGATCAGGCTCCACCAGCGGTCTGGCTCCGGGAAAGTCGGGATACCCTCAAACATCACCGAGGTCACGCCGGTCATTAGCGGGCCGTAAATAACGTAGCTGTGGCCCGTCACCCAGCCTACATCAGCCGTACACCAGAAGACATCGTCCGGTTTTATATCGAAGACGAATTTGGTCGTGGCGTAAACGTCTACCGCATACCCGGCCTGGACGTGGACCACCCCTTTGGGTTTGCCGGTGGACCCGCTGGTATAAAGGATATAGAGCATATCCTCGCTGTCCATCGGCTCGGCTGGCACTACCACATCTTCATCAAATTCGGCCAGGGCATCTTTCCAGAAAATATCCCGCCCGGATTTCATGTTGCAGTTAGTGTTCAGGCGCTGGGCCACGATTACTTTCTGGATAGTCGGGGTTTCGGCCACGGCTTCATCGGCAATTTTCTTCAAATCAATCAGCTTGCCGCCCCGGTAATTGCCATCGGCGGTTATCAATAGTTTGGCCTTGCAGTCAATAATCCGGTCCCGCAAGGCGCTGGCGGCGAACCCCCCAAAGACAACCGAATGCGCCGCACCCAGGCGGGCGCAGGCCAACACCGCATAGAGTTGTTCCGGGATAGCGGGCATATAGATTGTCACCACATCGCCCTTTTTAACCCCCAGCTTTTTCATGGCGGCGGACAGACGGTTCACTTCCTGGAAAACTTCGCCATAAGTAATGTCTTTGGTAGAGCCGTCATCACCTTCCCAGTGATAGGCTACTTTTTGCTCGGTTGGAGTACCGATGTGGCGGTCCAGGCAGTTATAGGTAATATTGAATTTCCCGCCGGTAAACCACTGAAAGTAAGGCTTTTTGGAGTCATCCAGCACCTTATCCCAGGGCTGGAACCAGTGCAATTCGCTTGCCAGGTCGCTCCAGAACTCCTCCCGGTTCGCCAGGCTCCACTTGTAAAATTCCTTGTAATCCGAAAAGCCCTTTTTTTGCATATAGGCGAACATATTGGAATTTTGGACCACCGCCGGGTCCGGCTGGAACACCCGGTTCTCGGTTAAAACATGGTCGGTCGAATCAAACTTAAAGTTATTTGACATAAGCGAGAAGTTCCTCCTTCTATCGAAGATGCGCTCCATCAGTGGATTGCGCCGTTTTTCTTTGAGGCAATTCGCCCGGTATACCTGCGACCACCAGGGAAATAATCAGATAGCCCTTCGCCGACACCTCTAAAGGCTTTCCCGGTCTGCTCGATATGTCAGGAAGAAACCGGCCTGTGGCGACAAAACGATGTTTCAAAGTTTAATCTGTTCGGTAGTGCTAAAATAACAGTTGGCTTGATTATAGTTTAGGCTTTTACAAGTTTCAATCTCTAAAGGCGACTTAAAAAGTTTTGCCAGGATTTAGCCTAAACCCTGGCAAAACTTTTACCGTTAATACGGCTTTTCGGTTAAAACCCTGGTTTGGTGAGTGTTAGAGCGCTATTTTATCAAATCCATCGGATGTGATGGTTCCGGTCGGTACTGGTTTTAAATACTCCAGGGAAATTGCTCCATAAGCAGTCAGTCTGAAAGCCCTGATTGGCAGCTTTGTGCTATAATCAAAATCGCTACAGGCCAGGCCAAACCGTACTTGATAAGAGGAGTTTAACGCCATGAGCGTGCGCGTCATGAAAGAAATCATTTTTATTGCAATGGGTGATGAGCGTTTCCGCGAAAAGTTAGTTTTCACGCCGGATGAAACTCTAAGCCTGTATGACCTGACCCAGGAAGAATATAAAGCTTTGCGCCTGGGTGATAAGCAAAAGATGGTAGGCATGGGTTTAGAGGAAAACCTGGCCCAGTACGGCTACCTGATGTTCTCCAAACGCCGTTAATACTTTCCCTTAAACGTAGAACGTGTGAAACTGATTTCTTTTCGCAGCTTGAACCGTGGAAGGATTGTGGTAGACGTTTAAGGGTTACATTGGTAGTAGCCACAAAGAGGTAAAAGTATGAGCGAGGCATGTTCGCCCGGAATGGGTAAGGGCAAGGGTAAGTGGCGGGCGACTGTGGTAAAAGTGCCTGACCTTGAAGCCCAACTCCAAAACCAGACCTATAACCAGCAACTGGCGGCGGTTTTGCAGGGCTGTGATGTCTTTCGCTTTCGCAATTTCCTGGCGGCTTCCGGTCGCGCTTTGCCCGATGAAATGATGCTCGATACCCTCAAAATGGCAACCCTGATGCACCAGACTATCCTGGGCCTGGCCGAATTACAGGATATGCACGATTTTTCCCGTCAGTGGCTGACCGATAACACCTTTGTCCCCAGCAACAACCAGAGCCTGACCGAAGCGGCCAAACGCCCGCCCGGTGTACCGCCTCTCGTCCCCGGAAGACGCACGATTTCTCTAAGGGCTATCCCTCTCAGGGATAAAGCTGACTTGAACTAACACATA
>JAYSYV010001296.1:0-3399 GCA_043727245.1 Chloroflexota bacterium
GCTGCTTTCCACTGGTCAACCCGGTTAATCCCCTGCATGATAAGCAGTTCATTGGAAGTTTTAAGGTCTTCCCGGTCGGGCTTCTGGCCCTGGCGGAAGCGAAAATAGCCTTCTTCCAGGATGAAAAAGGTCAGGGCGGCTTCCATCGGTGGCAGTTCCAGCAAATTAGCATGGCAGACATTGCCCGCTTTGAAGTATAAACAACCGGAAACCGGGCGGCCATTGAGCAAACCTTCGATTTCGGCGCTGCCAGTCTGCTTGCCCAGGCTCACCAGTGAAATTATATCGTTGATCGAAAATTCTTGCAGGGGGCCTTCCAAAGCCACATCCTATCTTATTAAAGCTTAAGCCGGGTCTTAAAGCTTGCTGATAACCAGTTTGCTGATAGATTTCAGGGTGTCAAAGACCCCCACTCCCCGGCTGGCGACTGCCTCAAAAGAGCGGGCATTGAGTTGCGAGTTAAGATAATAATTCATTTGCTCTAGCGGTACGGCATTGGGCAGGTCGCGTTTATTATATTGCAATACCAGGGGGAAATCTTTAAATTTCTTGCCTTCGTTTTGAATGTTCTTGGCTAATTCCCGCAAACTTTCGATATTGTCGCGCATCTTGTTGGGCTGGCTGTCGGCCACAAAAACTACCCCATCAACCCCAGTCAGCACCGCTACCCGCGTTCGTTCATAAAGCACCTGGCCGGGGACGGTATAAAGATGGAAGCGCGTTTGAAAGCCGTGGACCTGACCTAAATCCAGGGGTAGAAAGTCAAAAAAGAGCGTACGTTCAGTTTCGGTGGCGATTGATAACATATCGCTTTTGGTAGCCTGGGGCGCTACCCGATGGATGTATTTAAGGTTGGTTGTTTTCCCACATAAGCCGGGTCCGTAATAAACTATTTTACAACGGATTTCACGTTGTGCAACGTTAATTATCGCCATCTTCTCACCGTCAATTCTGAATTCCTTTGTATAGGTTGGTTATTGGAAAATTGATCTTAATCCTTAAATAGCAAATCAATCGTATCTTCGACACTGGTCCTGAAAGAAGTGCTGATAATCTGGTCTTTGGTGCGGCTCTCTATTTTAACCCGGTCTAAAACACCTGAGAGTTCGTTGGTAGCCCGTTTGCTTAAAACCTTGACTAGCCCGATATGGGTCCGTTTGTCGAACATAACTACCAGCATCCACTGTTCGGCGATTAACTCGGTAAAGATATTTTCCCGGATGCCCTGCTGAAAAAGGACTTTAAACTCTTTTTCTTTCAAGAGTCGAGCGACTTCGCGGGAACTGGCGAAAGTGCCGGCCAGCAATGCGCCCAGCGAGGTAATATCCTGCCGGTCCGTATCGCCCGACCACGCTATCACCTGCCCGCTTTTATCCAGCAACATTGAGTAATTCGCGCCGGTTTCGGCAATCAGGCGGTTTAAGGTATCTTCAATGTGGACTGTTTCGGCGATAGACACGACCATACTGGTTAATTGTGGGTCCATAATACATTTCTCCTACCCCACCCAAAATTTTGATGGGAGGGTATGGCGCAAATCGGGTCAGAATCAAATAATAATTAAAATATTAGATTTATTATAATTGATAGTATTGCATTATTGCTACCGATTCACTACTAGCCATTTGTCCTAGTACAGCTTATTCGCCCTTCAGGGCCGCAATCAAATCCTGGTGGTAGCGTTTGCTCATATAGCGGATTTGGCCGATGCTTTTGGGGTCGGTCGAAACTACTACCAGCAAGACTTCCTCTGTTACAGGTTCTAAAATGATAGTCCCACCGGAATACTCCATAATGGCCTGGCGAGTTTCACCACGTGAAGTTGCGCCGCCCAGAGCCTCCAAAATTTGCAGCCCGGTGCTGGCAATGCCGCTAACTTCGTCCACATCCAGGTTCCCCCGGTTAAAACTTTCAATCTGCAAGCCGTCACTGCCTACCAGCACCGCGACATCCACACTACTAATAGCCTTAAACTTACCTAGAACATCTTTGATGGCCGCCATTGCGCTGTCTCCTGATGTAAAATAATTGCTACCGGATTTAAAGGTTAAAACTTGTTCTTGTTACCATAACATGAGATAGCTTTATTATAGACTACCCTCATTTCAAATGCTAGTGGGGGTCTATCTAAATTTAAGAGAGCCGTAGCCACTGGCAAGTTTTGATTAACAAAATATTTAAATTGTTCCGCAGACGCTAATTAAGCGTATATCTTAGGGGGGAAAGGTTTTATATAATTTAGCTCAGAGATAATATATTTATATAAAAAGGTGCTATTATTAAAACTGCCAGGCTATTACGGGTTCAAGTGGCTTACAAACTCACAATCAGGCTATCCATTTAAATCATTTCCAGCCATTTCACCCGTTGAGTGGCCGTTACTATTCCGCCAGACCCTTCCAGGCAGTTGCCAGGTAAGGTAATACAGACAAGCGGTCAAGAGTTAAGCAGGTAAAAATATATGTCATTAGCGGACAAAGGACTCAAAATCGGTGAAGCTGCCCCTTCCTGGCAATTAGCCGGATTGGACGACAAATTGGTCAGCCTGGACCAGTTTCAGGGCAAGCCGCTTCTGTTAGTATTTTTACGCGGAACATGGTGTCCTAACTGCCGCAAGCAAATGGAAGCAGTGCGTTCCGAGTGGGAGCGGGTGGCCCCTCTAGCCAGGGTGGTTGCGATAGTCGGCCAGACTGGTCCTGAAGTTAGCGATTACCTGTCGCGCAACCCCATGCCTTTCTCCTTACTGCCGGACCCCAACCGGGAAGTCATCAAACTTTATGGCGTTTACCAGCGGTTGAGCCTGGACGGCTTTCGGATTGCCTACCCCAGCACCATGATTATTGATCAGCGGGGTATAGTGCGCTACAGCTACGTGGGTGGAAGCCAGTTCGACCGCCCCGACTTCAATCATGTTATTACCGAATTAGAAAAACTAAAGGTCCGGGTTTAACCTCCAACCCCAATATTTACTTTCTTTTTACCTGCTTACACCGGCTTATTCACTTAAGTACGGTATTTTTGAGTTAGATCAAATATTAAAGCGACAAAGGTTAGTCATAAGGGGGTAACGGAATATGTTCAAGAAAATTATAGTCCCACTCGATGGGTCAATGTTAGCTGAAAAAGCCTTACCTTATGCCGTCCGGCTGGCGACCCGCCTGGATGCCCAGCTTTTCCTGGTCAGGTCGGTCGAAGTACCTTTGCTTGTAACGAATGCCCACCGTGCCGAACAAGAGTTGACCCAGGAGGCCGAGGATTACCTCAACCGAGTAACTCGCTGGATTTCAAGCCGCACCCTCAAACCCAATATGGAGGCTGCGCGGATTCATACCAGTGTCTTCAAAGGCGACCCGGCTAAAGAAATTTGTTTCTTTGTAAATAACCTGGAAATTGACCTCG
>JAYSYV010001297.1:0-3392 GCA_043727245.1 Chloroflexota bacterium
GGTACTAAAATCCACGCCGATGCATCCAAAAGTCGAGCGGTTAGCTACAAACGACTGCTTGAACTAGAAGTTCAATTGCATACAGACGTAGCTGAGTTAGGCGTTGGACCATAATAGGAACCAAAAGAGTCGGTAGGGAACTTTATGTTATCCTGAAAGGATAAATGAAAATTCCAATTTTCTTCGTTTTAGGGTTAATTTATCATAAAAGACCTGAAATAGACTGTTCTCAAGCTCACTTTGCACTATTCTTAGTCTTAGCGACTCTTTTGGTTCCTATTATGGTCCAACCCCACTATCTTACCATTTCTTTACCAGAATATAAAAGAATAGACCTTCAATAGCAGAAATTTCAGGGGGAAAGATATTTCAGAAAGTTCCGCTTTGCTTTTTAGCAACGGTACTTCCCCTCTTTTTGTGACTTTTACACTCACTAACCAGTTAAATTGAACTCACCAATTACCTCGGCTATACTTGCCTTTCAAAAAAAGTTTCTACACTACCAATTCCAGGAACTTTCATGGGGTTATAAGGAACAAAATCTACTCGTAACACATCCAGGTTGCGTTCGGCTACAGCTATATTCTACCAGGGCCATGATTGCGGTAGTGGGCCTCAGCCTGCCGGAAATGATTATTCTGCGCCGGGTGCTCAAACCGCAACTGATCGGCATATTTGTAGCCATTCTGGCAGTAGGCATCACCATCACCGGTTATTTGTTTAACTGGCTGCTTTGAAGTTGTAAATAAATTGTAACTACACAGACCCTACCTGTAGAGTCTAAGTAATGAAAACCACAACATATTGTATAAATTGATAATTTTTCAACCCTTTTTGAGAGTTTTAAGGTCATCATAGAGTTGAAAACTCTTCAAATTCGGCCATCGCACTACCATAGGTTGTGGTTTCCAAATCTGAAAAATCTATATGTCGTATCTGTGTAGTTACAATAAATTATAGGTTATTCCCAACCTTTTAGGACAGGATTTAATCCTCTCCTATGTAATATGTTGTTATGTGCGGTGGGGGACAGATTACTTTAGCCTTCCCCTTTACAATGAGATTGCTTTTAGATTTTGTTGGATAGAGGAAATTCCCACCTATCGCATGCTTTGTAATAACCATAACGGATGTGGCAACTTATTTGATTACTTTGATTACATTGGATAAATACAGCCGTACAAGCCAGGGGGAAGCAACTATTCAGCAGCTTCCCATCCTTTTTTCAGGTCGCCCCGACCACATCGAACACTGATTTTCAAGTGGCGGAGTGCATTCGCCAGCGTGCGGTTGGCAAAGAGGTTGAAAACAATATGGAAACTTCCGCGATTAAGTCACATTATTGCCAGACCCAATGGGGTCCGGTTTGTTACTGGTTGAACACAAGCTTACCTGCCGAACCACCACTGTCACCTGATAAGGCCACGATTAAACTTGTCCTTTTTTTACATGGCGTAGGTGGTTCAGGCCGTTATTGGTCTTCGTACCTGGAAGAACTGGCCCAAGAGTCAGAACGGGTTATTGCACTAGCCCCTGATTTACTCGGCTTTGGGGCCTCGGCTAAACCGAATATAGATTATACCAGTGAGGTACATCTAAAGGTAATTGAGGCGGTGTTAAATGATTATCTGGGAGATCATTATCCAGGTGAAGCCGTCCCAGTTGACTTTTATCTGGTGGGTCATTCTATGGGAGGGATTCTGGCTTTACTCCTGGCTGCCCGGTTAGTTAGTGGCGATACAAAGTTTAATAATAGCTACACTTTCCGCCTGGCAAAGCTGGTGTTACTGGGAACGCCTTATGCTTCACCAACGCATGATTTGAAACAGGAAGTCTTGGGCTCTCCCATGAACAGGGCTATGCTCAGCCGCCCTTTAATCTGTGAAACGGTTCACTACAGCCTCAAGCTGCTCTGGCCCCTGGTCATCTATTTGATAAAAAGAGGTTTTATTAAGGTTGAATTGCCTTTACCAGTGATAGTGGACTATATGCAGCATACCTGCCAGAGTTATACTTCTTCTGCTCACCGCGTAATTTTTGAAACCAATCTTGATCCAGCTTTGAAATTGCTTCAAGAGAGCAGTTCAGAGTTACTCCAGGTGCTACTCATCTACAGCCGCTCCGACGAGGAAGTGTCCTGGAAGCATGGACAAGAGCTATCAACCTGGTTTAAGTCTGGACGTTTAGAAGTACTAGAGCGTATTAGTCATCAAGGATTGGGCCAGGCGGCCTTAAACAAAGTAGTAGCCTTTTTCCTGGCTGACCTGACCAAGTTCACTCCAACTAATCATCTATAGTGTCAATGATGTTACCCCCGCCTACTTCACTCCTGGCCTTTTTGCAATCTTAAAGTTATCAAGGCTATAAACACCCAGGCACTGTTAAAAGCCAGGCCAAACATAATTGTAACGATACAAGGGCCGGGTGGTTCATTACTATTGTTCCTCAACATTACAAAGATCACCCTGAATAAAAGTAGCTGCGGTACATCCCGCAGCTAGATGGCCGGTTGAAAGATTATCTAAAATAATCACTTCATGGCCTGCTTTTTACCGGTTGTTCACAAACTATGCTGCCAATATAGCCAGCCTCTCACGTGACGAGACACCTCATAGTTCTCCCTTATTAATTCACCCCAAGAACATGGGCTAATCTGGGTTGATCGAAGCCAATAATGTATTCCGGCTCGCCATCGTCATACTGGATTTCCGTTACCGGTACACCCATCTGGCCGGTTTTCGCGACTATTGCCTCAGCTTCCCGCTGGTTCTGGTCTACATAAACCAGTTCAAAATCAACCTTATTTTTGTCCAGCCAGCCTTTTTCCATCTTGCAGTAAGGGCAAGAATGGGTGGAGTAGAGCTTAACGGCAGTAGGCTTCATTTCACCCACCCCGGCGGCTTCGTGAATGAGTTCTTTTAACTGGATCTCAGCCTGGGAGGCAAGCTGAGTGATTGGCTCGTTCTGGGTAAGGGCCTTGATTAAGGCCGGTTGGCCCGTGCCAACCAGCACTTTACCCTCCTTTTCAAAAACGCTGATCGAACACGGCAAAAAGCCCAGCAGTTCCTGGTTCTCTCTAAGGACCGTTTTCACCCATTCCGGCCGGCAAATCAGAACCATTTTACCCATCTGGTCCGGTAAATCAACCGACCCTAACATTTTCCAGCCCTGGCTTTGAGCCTTCCGGGTAACTTTCTCTACAGTTTCCTCGAGAGAGTAATTGCTCTTTCTAAAATAGGCAATATTCATTTTGTACCTCTCAATATACAGATGTTTGATAAAAATGAGCTTAAATAAACAGGTATTGTTTTAGATCAGGTTCAATTTTGGCCCCAAAGCCTTGCAGGTATACAATATTGGCATGGCCTTTGGAAAAAAATGGTTCAAGTAAG
>JAYSYV010001298.1:0-3390 GCA_043727245.1 Chloroflexota bacterium
TTAGCCGGGCGTTCGAGTGGAACTTTATCCCGCCGGTAGTTATCCGGGATGGGCCGCATGGGGTCGGGACAGTTCAGCTTTTTGTGGATGTGGACGAGACGCTCCAGTATTACGACTTCCGGGACCGCCACCATATTGAACTCAAACGCATCGCGGTCTTTGATTACATTACCAATAACGCCGACCGTAAAGCGGGCCACTGCCTGCTAGGGACGGAAGGCTTTATCTGGGGCATTGACCACGGCCTGTGTTTCAACCTGGACCCCAAGCTGCGGACGGTTATCTGGGAATTTGCGGGCGAACCACTACCCGATGAGATTTACAACGACATGCTGGAATTGGCAACCAATGGTCCGCGCCTTCATCAATTGACCGGCCAGCTTGGAAAATTGCTCACCCAGCGTGAGGTTAATACCTTCCTGTCGCGCCTGGAACGCGTGCTGGAAAAACCTTATTTCCCCAGCATGAATTCGCGGCGACAAGTTCCCTGGGGCTTCTTTTAGCCCTATTAACCAGTATTAAAGTAAGTATAAAAGGTAGTTACAGTCAGTCGTCTTTATGGCGGCTGACCTTTTCTGTTTTATAGACCTATGACTCGGTGCATTCTATATTTTCTTTTAGTTTGGACAGAAGTTTAAGCTTTAATGCAATTTTATCTTCATACCACAGACCCATAGTTTCTACCTTATCTGGGCAGAAATGTTTAACCATATAACAAGTTGCTTCCCAACTAAATTTGACAGTAATCTCTATTAACTGTATTACATCAGATTTGTCTTTTGGATTACGAAATCCTAAAATAATAGGATTGTTATTTTCATCTGTACCCCAAAATCTATCCATATTTTTTGCGTGATGAAATTCAGAAAACATTCTATATAAAGTTTCATAATCGGCAGGTTTTTCAACTTTTATTGCCAATCCCTCAATACCTGCTGCCCTACCACTATAAATCTGATGCCAATCTACTTTACGTATTGCCGCCTTGCCATTGTTATCAGTATTATTATGTTTCGTTTGGTACTCTTGCTCAACGGGGTTAAAAATAGGGTTAGCTAAAAAATCCATTAACGGTTTATTATTCTTTGCTGCACTGCCTGGTGCTGAAGGGTCAGGGTCAATGTTATACTGCTTTTTAAGTTTACTATAATACTCCCTCCCCCTATCAGTCGTAGGGTCATTTCGCTCATTTTTTGCAATTTCTGCTTTTATATAGCTAAGACTCCAAGCTAAAGAGCGTTTATAATATTCGTTAGGGTCGTGTAGGATATAATTAATAGCAAGTAAAGCCTCAAAAGAACTGCGTAAATTAGGTATCAAAGGGTAAAAACAAGCCTTGGAAATAAGAACTTCAATACTGTCAGTCATTTCAATTATATGAGCAAAAAGATTTAGCAGGGAAAAACTATAATCAGGTAAATCTTTTCCTGCTTCCTTACTAGCCGTAAGAATTTCAATTCCTTTATTAACTAATTCTTGTAACAGCGGTGAAGCTATATGAATAATATCTTTAGACTTTTCCATAGCTTGTTTTCTATTAAATATTTCATTCGGGAAATTCATTTGCCCCATGTTACACCCTCCAGCTACTCATCTTACCTATAAGCAGGTAAGCATCAAATATTATACCACAAATTTTTAAAATACTATAAGGTATTTTTACGAATAAAAACTGATATTTATACCCTGTCAAAGTACGATTTTACGCCATTAAGTAAGCCAGTGGCCCTAAAGCTACTGACTATTACGTTTTTACTTGACGCATGGGCTATACTGAAACTGTAATTTTTATAAGCTACAGTAAATAGCTATAGTAAGTGGGAAAAGCTGTAAAGATAGGTATTTTCCCTGGGTTACAGCACTAGGTAAGCCTTTCAGTAGATAGTAAGTCGCCTAAAACTGCTATAATATCTGCATTGGCGCTAGTCTTGATAGCCTTTTCGTAGGAAACGGAGAAAGTTATGTCCGATAAAATCGACCGGAATTTATCGCTGGAATTGATACGGGCAACGGAAGCAGCGGCCCTGTCTACGGCCCTGGTAATGGGCCGGGGCGAGATTACTTCGATTACCCAGGGAGCCGCCCAGGCCATGCAAACCGCCTTAAAAGCGGTGGATGTAGATGGCCGGATAGTGGTGGGCGAGGGTGAAGAAGGTATCGCCAGCTATTTATATGTGGGACAGTCGGTTGGCACAGGCACAGGCCCGAAGATGGACGTAGCGGTGCGGGCGATTGATGGCGCTCGGCTGCTGGCAAATGGCGCTCCCCACGCTATTTCAATTATCGCCATTGCCGGGGAAAATAGCCTGTACCGGCTTCCACCTGGCCTGAAATACATGAGCAAAATTGTGACAGGCCCGGAAGCTCGTGGAGCCATCAGCCTGGATAAACCGGTCGAATGGAATCTGCGAAATATCGCGAAGGCCAAACACATTGATGTGCGGGAAGTGACCGCCGCAGTGCTGGACCGGCCCCGCAATCAACAACTTGTACGCGAGATTCGCCAGGCCGGGGCGCGGTTGCATCTCATCAGCGATGGCGATATTCACGCCGCCATGATGGCGGGCCTACCTGAAACCGGCGTAGATGTCTTGATGGGAATTGGTGGGGCCGCTGAAGCGATCGTGACGGCCTGTTTGCTAAAATGCCTGGACGGCGCGATGGTTTGCCGCCTGTATCCTCATAATATTGGGGTGCGCCAGTCGGCCCTGGCCCTCGGTTTGACCTTGAACGAAGTTTACACGGTGGAAGACCTGGTTAAGAGCGAAAATGTCTTCGTGTCGATTACCGGTGTGACGGATGGCGAACGCCTGGAAGGAGTGCGCTATTCCGAAGGTGGGGTCCATACCCATTCAATCGTCATGCGTTCTAAATCCGGCACGATGTGGGATATCCGAGCGCGTCATCGCCTGGACAAACTTATGCGCTTCAGTGAAATTGATTTTGCAGGCGCGGCGGTAGCTCCTGCCGGTGCTACCAGTTAATTTCTGGTAAAATGAACCTGAACTGGGCCGTCTAGCGGCCCTTTTTATTGCGGTGGTTTAACCAAAGCAGGAGGAGTTCTATGGCGGAATCAGAGCTTAAACCCGGTATAAAAGGTGAGGCTACAGTCAAGGTTACACCTGAATTGACGGCTAATCGCGTCGCTTCCGGCGTGGTAGAAGTTTACGCCACGCCCCAGATGATCGCGCTCATGGAGAAAGCTTCCTTCGTAGCGGTCCAGCCCTATCTTGGGCCGGGTCAAAGCACTGTCGGTACTTTGGTCAATGTCACCCACATTGCGGCTACCCCGATTGGGCATACCGTCCGGGCCAACGCCGAACTGGTCGAAGTGGATGGGCGGCGGCTGGTCTTCCAGGTGTCGGCTTACGATGAAGTTGAAAAAATCGG